>JAFWKV010000033.1 GCA_017511265.1 Clostridia bacterium
GCTACGCCTACGCGGTCTACATTTTTTAATAAATATAACCAATGGATAGGGTGATGTTTTTTTATCCCGTCCCAAAAAACAGCAGTTCCATACATATTGATAATTTTTGAAAGAAGGGAGAATAAAATGAACGAGATTTTTACAATTCAAAATATAATTTTTTATTTACTAATAATAAACATAATAGGATTTGCTGTAATGGGAATCGACAAAAGAAGAGCAAAAATGATGGAATGGCGTATTCCAGAAAAATATTTGTTTTTAATAACTCTTTTTGGAGGAGGAATAGGAACAATTACAGGAATGTATACTTTTAGACATAAAACTAAGAAAAAATATTTTACAATAGGATTACCTGCAATTTTGATTATAGAGGTAATTAGTGTAATTTTTTTTATAATTGGCTAAACCTAAAATAATAAGTGCACATAAACCAAAAAAAACAACTGTAAATAAATGGAAAAGTAAAAAACGAACAGATAATCTGTGAATAAAATATATCAAAAAAATATACGGAATAAAGTTATTCACAAAGTTATCCACATTATCCACATAAGTTATTCACAATGAATAAAAAATAAAGTAACCAATTTAAGTTACATAAATCTTAAAAAGATAACATAATTTAAAATGTTTATGAAAAAAAAATGAAATATATATGTAACAAAATAATCATTTTTGTAATATTATAGTAATAAATTAAATATTATTGTAACATTTTATAGAAGGGATGGCTAAGAATATGATAAATAGATTAAGAAACACATTGAAATATAGCCAAAATAGATGTAGTCAAGATTGGAATATACAGTTTGAAGAGGTAAAAAAAAAGTAGATAATGGTGCAGTTCTTGTTGATGTTAGAAGTATGCAAGAATTTAATGAAGGGCATTTAAGAGGGGCAATTCATCTTGCAGATTATGATATACCAGCTAAGCATAAATTAGTTTTACCGAATAAAAATCAAACTGTTATTGTGTATTGTCAAAACGGTGGAAGAAGTAAAAAGGCATACAAAAAACTAAAAAAATTAGGATATACAGATGTGTATAACTTATGTGGTGGACTAGAAAATATGTGAAAAAATCACTAAGTAAAGCGGAAAAATTATGTTATTATTCAGTGCTAAATTTAATATTTTAGTCAAAGTGTTGATATATAAATACGAAAATCTTTGTGTGTCGCAAGCTACGAATAAAAATAACTAGTCTGTAGCTTGCTCCAATCGCACTCGCTTCGCTCGTTTGGTCGCTTACGCAGATTTCCTTTATTTATATATCAACACTTTAGCTACTCTATATAAATCAAGACTGAATAGTAACATAATTTTTCTGCTTTTATTGTAATTTTCTCCCATATATGATAAAATACCACCAATAAAACAAATGGAGGAACTATGGAAAACAAACAAGAGCAAATAAGAAATTTTAGTATAATAGCACATATAGATCATGGAAAATCAACATTAGCAGATAGACTAATAGAAATGACAGGAGTACTGTCGCAAAGAGAAATGGAATCACAAGTATTAGACAATATGGAGATAGAAAAAGAAAGAGGAATAACAATAAAATCACAAGCAGTAAGGATGAAATATAAGGCAAAAGATGGAAAAGAATACACCCTAAATTTAATAGACACACCAGGGCATGTAGACTTTAATTATGAAGTATCAAGAAGTTTGGCAGCATGTGATGGAGCAGTGCTTGTAGTAGACTCAAGCCAAGGAGTAGAGGCACAGACATTGGCAAATGTATATTTAGCATTAGATGCAGATTTGGAAATTTTGCCAGTAATAAACAAAATAGATTTGCCAAATGCAAGACCAGAAGAAGTAAAAACAGAAATAGAAGACATAATAGGAATTCCAGCAGAAGAAGCACCATGTATATCAGCTAAATCAGGTTTAAATGTAGATCAAGTATTAGAAAAAATAGTAACAGATTTGCCAGCACCAAAAGGTGACAAAAATGCAAAAACAAAGTGCCTAATTTTTGACTCATATTATGATAATTATAAAGGAGCACTTGCATATATAAGAGTTGTAGATGGACAAGTAAAAGTTGGTGATGAAATAAAGCTAATGGCTACAAACAAAAACTTTACAGTAACAGAGGTAGGATATTTTGCACCAGGTACATATATGCCACAGGAAAAGTTGGAAGCAGGTGAAGTAGGCTATATAGCAGCAAGTATAAAAAATATTTCAGACATTCATGTTGGAGACACAATAACACAAAAAGAAAACCCTGCAGACAAGCCACTAAAAGGATATAAAAAAGTAACACCAATGGTATATTGTGGCTTATATCCAATAGATGGAAGTGAATATGAAAACCTAAAAATTGCATTAGAAAAGCTAAAACTAAATGATGCTGCGTTAGAATATGAAGCAGAAACATCAGCAGCACTCGGATTTGGATTTAGATGTGGCTTCTTAGGATTACTTCATTTAGAAATAATAGAAGAAAGATTAGATAGGGAATTTGATTTAGGACTAATTACAACTGCGCCATCAGTAATATATAGAGTTCATAAAACAGATGGACAAGTTTTAGAAATATATAATCCAACAGACCTACCAGTACCACAAGAAATTTCATATATAGAAGAGCCATTTGTTACAGCACAAATATTCACACCAAAAGAATACGTAGGAAACATAATGGAAATATGTCAAAACAGACGTGGCATATATGTTGATATGAAATACTTAGACGAAAATAGAGTAACACTTGTATACGAAATGCCACTAAATGAAATAATATATGACTTTTTTGATAACTTAAAATCAAAAACCAAAGGATATGCATCATTTGATTATGAATTTAAAGAATATGTAAAATCAAACTTAGTAAAACTCGATATTAGAGTAAACGGAGAAAATGTAGATGCACTTTCATTTATAGTACATAAAGACTCAGCATATAACAGAGGAAAGAAAATGGTGGAAAAACTAAAAACGGTTATTCCAAGACAATTATTTACAATTCCATTGCAAGCTGTTATCGGAGGACAAATTATTGCAAGAGAAACCATTTCGGCAATGAGAAAAGATGTACTTGCCAAATGCTATGGTGGAGATATTACAAGAAAGAAAAAATTACTTGAAAAGCAAAAAAGAGGAAAGAAAAGAATGAGACAGGTTGGTAATGTAGAAATGCCACAAGAAGCTTTTTTATCTGTGCTTAAATTAGATGATGAGTGATGCTTTGGGGACGGAGGAAAAAGTATCACTTGCATAAAAACTGAAAAAATTAAATATTTTAACAAGTGATACTTTTTCCTCCGTCCCCAAAGCATCACTCATCGGAAGGAGAAGTTTATGGAAAATCAAGTTGAAGGAAGAAATTCAGTTTTGGAATTGCTAGAAAGTGAAAAGGATATAAATAAGATATTTATAACCAAAGGAGAGCATCATGGCTCAATAAATAAAATTATAGCAAAAGCAAAAGAAAATAAAATAGTTATAATCGAAAAAGATAAAAGGCAAATGGAAGAAATGGCTCAAACTAACAACTATCAGGGAGTAATAGCAATAGTTCCGCCATTTGAATACTGTGAAATCGAAGATATTTTACAAACAGCAAAGGAAAAAAATGAAGATCCATTTGTATTAATATTAGATGGTATAGAGGATCCACACAATTTAGGCTCTATTATAAGAACTGCAGAAACAGCAGGAGTACATGGGGTGATAATACCTAAAAGAAGAGCAGTACAAGTGAATGCAACAGTAAACAAAGCATCTGCAGGAGCTGTAGAACATATGAATATTGCGAGAGTAACAAATATAACAGATAGTATACAGAAGCTAAAGAATGAAGGTCTTTGGATATGTGGAACAGACATAAATACAGAAACGTATTATTATAATCAAGACCTAACAGGACCTTTAGGTATAGTAATTGGAAACGAGGGTAAGGGAATTAGCGAAAAAGTTAAAAAGAATTGTGACTTTTTAGTAAAAATACCAATGAAAGGCAAAGTAACATCACTTAATGCCTCAGTTTCAACAGGAATTATTATTTATGAAGCACTAAAACAACGAAGCAATACGTTTAATTAGCTAATAATTAATTCAGTTATTTTTTTATAATTCTAGACTTGCTATTATTTATATATCAACACTTTGACTAAAGTTTATAATTTTAAGGTTAATTGTAACAAAAAACAACTAAATTAATTATTTTTCTTTCAAATTTACTTGATTAATTCAAGCAGTATGTATATAATATTCTTGTAAAAAAGGAGGAATAACTATGACCCCTAAGAAGAAAAAACTTTTGATAATAATAATACCAATAATTACAATTGTAATAATAGGAATAATACTTACAATTCTGTATATAACAACTGACTTTTTAAAATCAAACAAAACACTATTTTATAAATATATATCACAAAATATGAATGTTGCAAAAATGTTAGTTGATAACACAAGTGAAAAAGAATATACAAATTTATTAAGACAGAATAAATATGAATCAAAATCAGAACTATCAAGTTCATATACCGAAAAAATTAATACAAGTGATGAAAACAAAAATAATGACATAAACAAATTAAAACTAACAATGGAAGAACAATCAGAATATTTAAATGACTATGACTATAAAGATATAAACATAAATTTCAATAATGAAAACATTTTTAGAACAGAATATATACATGATGGAGAGATTTATGGATTAAGATTTCCAGAAAAATTTAATCAGTTTTTGGCTGTAAAAAATAACAACATAAAGCAAGTGGCCCAAAATGCAGGATTAACAGAAGACCAAATAGCACTAATTCCAAACCAAATTAAAGAATTTAATTACACTGAAATTTTTAATTTTACAGATGAAGAATTGGCCACGATACAAGATAGATACTTAAAAATAATTGACGAAAGCATACCAAATGATAAATACTCAAAACAAAAACCAATGATTACTGTAGGTGAAAAAAGCTACAATACAACCGCATATTCTGTAACACTAACACAAGAACAAGCAAACGATATATATATAAAGCTACTAGAACAACTAAAAAATGATGACGTAGTTTTAAATAAAATTTCACAATTAGAGCCAATTGCACTAATATTAAATTTAGTAAAAAATGATGAAAGTGCACAAGATACTGAATATTTAAAAAACTTATATGTTAATTTTATTGATGAAACAATAAAAAAAATAGAAGAAAATAATATCGGCACAAGTGAAGTAAAATATACAGTATATGTAGTTAATGGAAATATTGTAAGAACACAAATATTAGAAGAAGCTAGACAAACAAATATTGATTATACATATACTGAAGAGGGGATACAGGTAAATATACAAAACAGAACAGCAAATGAACAACAAGAAAATCAAGAAATTATAAACATAGAAAAAAACAATAATAATGAAGAAAGCAAATTTAAAGTAAAATTTGAGAAAACATTAGGAGATGAAATATCAACATCAGAAATATATAGAAATATAAAAACAAATGGACAATCAGTAACAACTGAAAGTGGCATTGAATTAAATATGGCAAGTGATAATCTATTGAAAATAGAATTAAAGCAAGAGACAGAACTTAGCCAACAAATTGAAAGAAAATTGAATATAGATGAAGCAAATTGTGTTATAGCTAATAATTACGAAGCAAATTTAGTAACATCATGGGTAAATATGATTAGGGATTTCTTTAAAACTAAGGTTCAAGAAAATCAAACAACAATCACAAATTTAAAGAAAATTGAGCCAATAGGAAATATTCTAGGGGAACCAAAAGAAGAACCAATAGTACAAGAAGAAAATCATGTTACAGAAGTTGATAAAAATAGATTTAATGCAAAGTTTGAATTTTATACAGGTAAAGAAAAAAGTTATGAAGATGTTGTAAAACTATTAGAAGAAACTAAAGAATGTTTAAAAAATGTACAAGTTTCATATAGCAATGATGGAAGCTCTGTAGACAAGAAAAAACTGCAAGCTGTAAAATTAACTATCGAAGAAAATAATAAAAATGAAGAAATAGTAAAAGAATTAACAGAAAAACTAGAAGAAAATCAAAAATTCACAGTAGAAATTACCAAAAATAGTAATGATGTAGTAGAAACTATAATAATAACTGCAAATAAATAAGGAGGAAATAAAATAATGAGTAAAGTATTAGTATTCGGACACAAAAATCCAGACACAGACACAATTTGTTCTGCTATAGTTATGGCAGATATGCAAAACAAAATGGGAGTTGAAGCAGAAGCTACACGTTTAGGAGAGATAAACAAAGAAACAAAATATGCTTTAGACTATTTCAAAGCAGAATTACCAAGAATGATAGACAAAGTGGAAGAAGGGCAAGAAGTAATATTAGTTGACCATAACGAATTTCAACAAAGTGTAGATGGAATAGAAAATGCAAAAATAACAACCGTAGTTGATCACCACAGAATTGCAAATTTTACAACAGCAGAACCGCTATTTTACCATGCAGAACCACTAGGATGTACAGCAACAATATTATACAGAGTGTCTAAAATGAACAATATGCCAATAGAACCACAAATGGCAGGATTAATGCTAAGTGCAATTATTTCTGATACATTATTATTTAAATCACCTACATGTACAGAAGTAGATAAAAAAGTTGCAGAAGATCTTGCTAAAATAGCAGGAGTAGATTTGGATAAATATGGTTTAGATTTACTAAAAGCAGGAACAGACTTAGATGATTTAACAGAAGAAGAATTACTAAAATTAGATGCTAAAACAATCGAAAAAAATGGTGTAAAGGTTGTAATTGACCAAGTAAATACAATAAACATAGAAGATATACTAAAAAAACAAGACAAAATTGAAGAGGCAATGAATAAAACAATAGAAAAAGAAGAACTGGACTTATTTGTATTTGTTGTAACAGATATTTTAAATAGCAATTCAGAAATTTTAGTATTAGGTAACAGAAAAGATATAGTTGAAAAGTCATATAAACTAGAGAATAACAGGGCTTTCTTGGAAGGAGTTGTTTCAAGAAAAAAACAAATTTTACCGATGATTGACAAAAATATAGATTAAGTGTATAATGTGCATATTCTAATTTATATTTATAAAATAGGAGAAAAAATATATGAAAAAATTCAAATTAAGTATGCTAACATGTGCAACCATGGTAGCAATATCTACAGCATCATTTGGAGCAACAGGAAAGGTTAATACAGATACAGCAAGAATCAGAAGTGAAGCATCAAGTGAAAGTTCAATAATAGACTTATTATCTATAGATGATAAAGTAGAAATCTTAGAAGAAGCGGGAGACTGGTATAAAATAAAATCAGGAGAAAAAACAGGATATATCAGTAAAAGTCTTCTAGATGTTGATGGAACTGTCGAAAAACAAGAAACAAAAGTAGAAGAAACTAATACAAATGAAACTGTTACAAATGAGGTAACAGAAAACACAACAGAACCAAAAGCTACAGAAGAAGCTGCTGAAGCTGAAAAAGAGCAAGAAACAACCACAGCAACGGAAAAAGAAGAAAGTAAATTGAAAGAATCATTTGTAGGTAATTTATCATCAGAAGTTACAATAAAAATATTACCAAGCATCAATTCTATTGATATTGCAAAAATAGAAAAGAATACAGAAATAACAGTTGTTGAAATAATAAATGATTGGTGCCACATTGAAGCAGGTAAATTTTCTGGTTGGGCTAGAGTTAAAGTAGTAGAAGGAGCAATAACAGAGCAAAATAATGAAGAACAAACAGCTACTGAAGAAGAAACTACAGAAGAAGTAACTGAAACAAAAAAAGGATATGTCAATGTAGAATCTGTAAATATCAGAAAAGAAAAGAGTACATCATCTGACATATTAGATAATTTAACAAAAAATTCAGAGGTTACTATTTTAGCTGAAGAAGGCGAATGGTATAAAATAAAAATAAACGATTCTATTGGATATGTATCAAAACAATACATCTCTGATAAAAAAGTTGAAGAAGTCACATCAAGAGCTTCAGATACAGCAAGACAAATTTTAGAAAATAAAGAACCAGAAGAGAAAGCTGATACAGCAGAAACAACAACTAAAAAAACAAGTTCAAAAAGTGGAGCAGAAGTTGTAGCTTTTGCAAAACAATATTTAGGATATGATTATGTATCAGGAGGGGCAAGCCCAAGTACAGGTTTTGACTGTTCTGGATTTACAAGTTATGTATATAAAAACTTTGGAGTATCTCTAAATAGAACATCATCTGGTCAAAAAAGTGATGGAGTAGCAGTTAGTAAATCAGAGCTAGAACAAGGAGATATATTATGTTTTAGTGGACATGTGGGAATATACATAGGTAATAACCAATTTATACATGCATCAAATCCTTCAGGAGGAGTAAAAATAACATCACTTTCAGATAGCTATTATGTTAAAAACTATATAACAGCAAGAAGAGTGCTAGAGTAAAGAGAGGTAAATAATTGAAACGACCATTATTAGTTGTGACAATAGGATATGTAATAGGTATAGTATGGGGGCTATATTGCAATTGCAATATAGCCCTTTTGTATCTAGTATTTATACTTTTTTATATATTATCAAAAATTAGTTTTAATCCACACAAAAAATTAAAATTATTTTCAATAAAAAGATATCTAAGATATATAAAAATTTTTTTGAAATTCAATGTAATTGTAGTTCTAATAATAACTTCAATGATTTCTAATATGATAGTTAAAAAACAAAATAAGAGATACAACTATTTATATAAAGAAATAGACAGTGTAAATTTAACAGGCATTATTGTAAGCAATGTAAAGAAAAAAGAAAATACTAATATATATAAAATAAAGGTAGAAAAAATAAACAATAATTTAAAATTTAAAAATACATATTTACTAATACAATTAAAAAATAATTTGACAGTTGAATATGGAGATAAAATAAAGATAAAAGGAAAATTTGAAGAGCCTAGTATACAAAGAAATTATCAAGGATTTAATTATAAAGAATTTTTAAAAACTCAAAAAATTTGTGGAACTGTTAAAGTAGCACAAATAAATGTAATAAACAAAAATTGCAATAATATTATTTTCATGACTTCAAATAATTTATTTTTAAAAATAAAAAATAATATAGAAAATGCCATGCCAGAAAATATAAGCAAAATTGTATTAGGAATAATGCTAGGTGATACAGTAAATATGGAAGAAGATATAAAACAAAATTTTAGAGATAGTGGAATGGCACACGTTTTAGTAGTTTCAGGGCTACACGTAACATATATCGTATTAGGAACAACAACAATATTAAATTCAATATTCGGAAAAAGAAAATCAAAAATAATAACAATTTTTTTATTATTAATATATATGTTTATTACAGGAATTACACCATCAGTAGTTAGAGCTGGAATAATGCACATCTTAATGTTACTTGGAGGAGTGATTTATAGGAAAAATGACACATGGAATACTCTTGCAATTTCATTACTTATAATACTAATATATAATCCATTTTTTATAAATAGTTTAAGTATGTTATTATCTTATGGAGGAACTATTGGTATACTAACATTAAACAAGACAGTGTTATATTTATTGAAAAAAATTAGAGTAAAAAATAAAAAATACAAATATAAGATAAAAAAGAAATTTGCAAAGCCAATAAAATTTATGAGAGAATCACTCTCGATTACAATATCAGTTCAAATTGTAATATTACCAATAGTTATTAAATCTTTTCATTTATTTGGACTTTCATTTTTAATTACAAATATTTTTCTAAGTATAATTATTATACCAATAATTTGTCTAGGATTAATAATCATAATAGTTTCGCTAACTTCTGCATTTATTTTAAAGACGATTTCATTTTTTTATATTCCATTTATTAAGCTACTAATTTTTATTTCTGAATTTGGTAAAATATTGCCGCTAAATAAAATTTATATTGTAGCTCCAAATATTTTTCAAATTATAATTTATTATATTGCTATTTTTTTACAAAATTTTATTATTAAAATTTATAAATCAAAAGTACCGTCAGAATTTGAGTATAGAATAAGAAATATAATAAGTTTAATTAAGTACAGAATTAAACAAAACAAAAATAGAGTCACATCAGGTACCTTAATTATTAGTCTTTTTATCTCAATTTTATATGTCACACCTCAAAATTTAAAAATTTATTTTATAGATGTAGGGCAGGGGGACTCGACATTAATTGTAACACCTAAAAAACAAAGTATCTTAATAGATGGTGGTGGAAATGATAATTATGATGTTGGAACAAACACTTTATTACCATATTTGCTTAGCAGAAAAATAACAAAAATAGACTACATAATAATAAGTCATTTTGATCAAGATCACATTGGAGGAATACTTACAATAATGGAGAATCTAAGAGTAGGTCAAGTAATAATAAGCAAACAAGCAGAAGACTCAGAAAATTTTAGAAAATTTAAAAATATAGTAAATGAAAGAAGAATAAAAATTAATGTTTTAAGCAAAGGAAATAAGGTAAAAATAGAAAAAGATATATATTTTGATATTTTATGGCCTTATAACGAGAATTTAATAAGTGAAGGTGGACTTAATAATAATTCTATAGTTTGCAACCTTCATTATAAAGATTTCTCAATGCTATTTACTGGTGACATTGAACAACAAGCAGAAAAGAAAATTTTAAAAGAATATGAGAATAATCCACTAATGTTGAATTCGACAATATTAAAAATAGCCCATCATGGATCTAAAACTTCATCAATTGAACAATTTTTAAAAGCTGTTAATCCCAAAATTGCATTAATAGGAGTAGGGAAAAATAATGTTTTTGGTCATCCAAATGCTGATATACTTACAAGACTTGAAGGAATACGGAACTAGAATTTTTAGAACAGATGAAGATGGAGAAATTTGTGTAACAGTATATAAAAATTCCAATTATGATATTCATAAAAAATTAGATTATAATTGATTTTGTAATATAAATGTAAAGATATTGTAATATATAAGAAAAATTACTATGCTATAATATTAAAAATGAAGGAGTGTGGCCAAAATGAAAAAAATTAGAATTGCTATTGCTTTAATATTCATTATTTCATTAGTACTGGGAATTAGCTGGATTACTCATGCTGATACAGAAAATCAATTAGAAATTCAATTTGAAGATACTGTCTTGTGTAATAAAATAGCTGATGAACTAAGAGCATATAAGAATAATGAAAGTGATAAAGCTGTAAATTACTTAATATCAAGTACTGATAAAACAGTAACTATTGATATAAATAATTTATCTAAAATTATAAAATTAAATTTATCTGGAAGTAGTTCAAATAGCGAATCAAATCAAATTACGAATTTAACAGGAATAGGAAGCTTTTCTGCATTGCAGGAACTAAATCTGGATTATAATACACAAATAAGTGAGCGTATAAATCCACAAAGTAATATACGTGAAATATATAATTTGACAAATTTAAAAATACTATCTTTAGCAGGCACATCTATATATAATGAAGATATAAACAAAGAAGGAACAACAAAAAATATTTCAAAATTAACAAACTTGGAAAATTTAAATTTATCTTCAACCAATATATTTTCTAATACTTTGCTAAATGATTTAGGTGGACTTAGTAATTTAAAAAAGCTAAATTTGTCTAATAATAGTAATATAAATGATTTAGAACAAATTGTTACAACTGTTACTGACTTGAATATAGATAATACTAGAATAGAAGACATTACTAAAATTATAAACTTTACATCACTAGAAAAATTATCTATGGGACACAATGCAATATCTTCAATAACACCTTTACCACAAAAAGATTCTAATTCAAATTTATATTTGAATAATTTGAAACAACTAAATATGGATTATATGAATTCAAGTATAAGTAATGTATTTAAAACACTTCAACCATTAAATCTAGAAAGCTTATCACTTAGAGGAAACAAAATTAAAAATTTACAAAACTTAGTAACTACTGATTCTAAAGCAAAAATGGTTGATACTTTAAAATATTTAGATTTAGCAGATAATGAAATAACAACAACAGATGGTGTTGTAAGTACAAATTCAGAAGAAGTTGTAAAAAAATTAAATCTTACAACTTTAATATTAACTAATAACGAAATTAACAATATAGACCAACTGCAATATCTAGATACATTAACAACTTTAAGATTAGGTAATAATAGAATACAGAATATAAAACCAATTTCAAATATGAAGTTTTCTGAAGGAGAGCTAGAACTAAGCAATCAAAGGTTATCAACATGGGTATATAAAAATACCAACAACTCTAAAAAATATCAATATATGATTTTACCTAATATAATTCAACAAACTCAAGTTAACGGAAGTTTAGTGTATGATAAAAATTTAGAGCTAAAATATGAAGGATGTAGTTTAAATGATGATAGAACAGAATACAATATGGCTGATAATTTAAATGTAAAAATACCTTGCCAATTAGAAGAGGGAACAGAAGTAAGTGTTACTGTAAAAGGAGGATTGGCAGATGGTACAGTATTAAAATATACATATGAAAAATTAAATGATGGTAAATCAAATGCTCAAACTTTTTCAAGCCAAAATAATGAAGCTATAGAAACATTAAAGTTTAATGATTCAAATCTTGATAATGCCATATACAATTATTTTGACTCTAACAGAAAAAACTTAGGTGTAACACATTTAGAACATATACCATATATAATAAATATAAATAGAGGCTCTGTTGATAAAACAAAAGAACTTACATTATCTAATTTAAGCATTTCAGATATTGAAGGAATGCAGAATTTCACAAAGCTTACAAAATTAGAACTTTCTAGAAATAATATAAAAACAGCAGAACAAATAAAATATTTAATAGAAATGTTAGATTTAAATATGGCAGTTAATAACATAGGTGATGAATATTCATTTATAGAAAATTTAACAAAGCTAACTACTCTTGATTTATCATCAAATAAAGTAACAAACTTGGAAAATTTACAAAAATACATACAAAAATTAGTAGATAATAAAAAAGCAGTACCTCTTCAACATTTGAATATGGGAACAAATGAAATTAGCGATATAAACACTTTAGAAAATTGCTTAAAACTTACATATCTTGATTTAATGAAAAATAGTATATCAGATCTTTCAGCATTACAAAATTTAACAAAGCTTGAAGTACTAAATCTTTCAAATAATAATATATCAAGCATAGATTGTTTAAGTAACTTAACAGATTTAAATATTTTATATTTAGATAACAACAAATTAAGAGATATAAGTATAGTAAATAATTTAAACAGATTACAGCAATTAGGAATTTCCTCAAATAATGTTGAAGATATATCATCACTTTCAAATCGCACATTATTAAAGTATTTCTATGCTAATGATAACAAAGTAAATGATGTTACTACAATAGATAATACAAGCCATAAGCTTTTAGTCAGTGAAGATGGAAAATTAGAATTAGCAAGACAAAAGTTAGTACATAAATTAACAAATGAAGAAAATAAACTAGAAAGTGTTACAATAAGCTTACCACAGTTATTTTTAGCATCACAAAAAAATACAAGTATGTTCTATACAGTAGAGGATTTGAATACTAAAAATTGTGAATTAATTGATACAGATGAAGATAATGTCCTAGATAGTGTAACCATTAAGCCAAGAGAAACAAATGGCGAAAATGCTGTAGTTACAATAATTGGAGGAAAAGCAGATAAAACAACATTTACAATTGGACAACCACCAAGACCAACAATAACATATTCACCAGCATATCAAAATAAAAATGTAAAAGGAAGTGTAGAAGCAACCATTACTTTTAGTGAAGAAAATGTAAAAATAACTAATAACAATGGTAGCAACAAACATAAATTTACAGAAAACGGTGAATTTACATTTGAATATTTAGATGAAGATGGATTTGAAGAAAAAGAAGTTGCAAAAGTAGATTGGATAGATAATGAAGGACCAGATGTGAAAATTGAATTTACACATAATGAAGAAAATCATACAACTCAAGCCAATATTATATCAAATGAAGAAATGCAAAGTGTAGAAGGTTGGACTTTAAGTGAAGACAAAAAGACATTAAGTAAAATATATTCAGAAAGTGCAACTGAAACTTTTAAAGTAAAAGATGAACTTGGAAATGAAACAGAGGTAAAAGTTACAGTTACCATAAATAAACCTACTCCAGATCCAGAACCAGAACCTCAGCCTGAACCAGAGCCTGAGCCTCAACCAGAACCACAACCTGATCCACAACCTCAGGAAATTACTATAACATCACAAATATATGAAATAACAGATAATAAAAAAATAACTAAAATACAACCTAGCAGTACAGTAGGACAATTTAAAAACAATATTACAACAAATGCAACAAATGTAAAGATTTTAGACAAAAATAACAATGAATTAAGAGACACAAATTTAATAGGAACAGGATCAAAAATAAAACTTGACGATAATAACATCTATACAATAATTGTTACTGGAGATACTAATGGTGATGCAAAATCAGACATAAAAGATATTTTAGCTATAAATAAACATAGACTAAATAAAGCAAAACTAACTGGAGAGTATCTTGATGCAGGTGATGTAAACAAAGATGGAAAATGCGATATTAAAGATATATTACAAATTAATAAATTTAGACTTGGAAAAATAAAAAATTTATAAAATAGATATGAATAAACCCTCCAAATCTGGTAAATACTAATAAAAATACATATTTACCAAATTTGGAGGGTCTTTATGAAAAAATTATTTATAATATTATTTGCAATTTTATTTTTCGCTGGGGGAATAATAGGTAGCCTAGTAATGATGAGTAAAATGAATAAAACTGAGCCAGAAGAAAATGAGAAAGTGGAAATATCAGATAAAGTAACAGACGAATGTGTAGAAGAATATAACGAACTACAGACAGAACAAATACAAGAAGCAAATTCAGAAGAAACCGAAAAAGTATCTCCTAATGCAAGTATTACATTTGAAAAATTCTATAAGAATTGTGAACATACAGTTAAAAGATATGAAGCAATACCAAGCAGTTTAGTAAATGCAACAAGAGAAGAAGTTGAAGCAAAATATAGTGAATGGAATTTAAAGGACTTTTCAAAAGAAAAAATTGTACTTTATCAAGAGCTAGAAGGAGAATGTGGAGAACATTATATGCTTAGAGATGTTGATGGAAAAATAAATATCTATAAATTAGATGAAGATGGTAATGAGGCTTTAGTGAATGAAACTGATATTGCAACTGAGTATTTAACTTCTACTGATAAAATAAATATGGAAAACGGTCTTATTGTTTATGGAAAAGAAAGCTTAAATAAATTATTGGAAGATTTTGAATAAAGAAAAAATGATAGATGCTGTCTTTTGGGACGGGGCAAAAAAACATCACCCTGCTGTCAATGGAGACGCAGCAAACTGGCACCCTGGCTTTAGCAAAGTTCCCTTAATTTAATATATTAGCTTGTTCATTTCATTCGCAAAGAAATTGTAGAGCTAGAAAATGAGCCTCTTTCACTTAGTCCTCACTCGTTACTCTCGTTCGACGTGAACATCCCTCATTTTCTAGTTTAACAATTTCTAATGCTTATTCCAATCAAGCGCTAATATATTAAATTAAGGGAACTTTGCTAAAGCCAGGGTGCCAGTTTGCTGCGTCTCCAATGACAGTAGGGTGATGTTTTTTTGCCCCGTCCCAAAAGACAGCATCTATCATTTTTTCTTTTCTTTTTTTTCAACAGTTACATCTTTACTTAAATCAGATTTATCTATAAAGCCCTTTGAATACAAAGTTTTAACATACATAATAAAGGCGAAAATTGTAGTAATTATAGCTAAATAATATAAATATAAATCAATATCTGAAAGCCAATTATTTATGTTATATTGAGTCAACAGTAGAGAACATACAATAGCAAGATAGAACAAAACTGTTGCAAGTTTACCATACCATCTACTATATACCACAACATCTTTTCCATAAAGGAATGATGCACCACAAACCATAACAATTTCTTTTAAAGCAACAATAATTAAAATCCAAACAGGAATCATTCCCTTAACTACTAAAATTGTGAGCATTGAAAGCTGTGTTAGTTTATCTGCAAGTGGATCCATAAGCTTACCAAAGTTTGAAATTAAGTTAAACTTTCTAGCAATAAAACCATCTGCAATATCAGTAATGCCTGAAATGGTAAAAAGCACAAAAGCTAAAAGATAATTTCCTTTAATTACAGAATGTATTATTAAAGGTATTAATAAAAATCTAATTATTGTTAAAGCATTAGGTATATTTTTTAACATAAATTCCTCCATTAAACTATTTTAAATATTAGCTTATTAGCTGCTACATTCACTTTGATATTTTGACCATTTAATACTTCATTTCTTAAAATCATTTCAGAAATTTCATCTTCAACATATCTTTGAATTGCCCTTCTTAGAGGACGTGCACCAAATTTTACATTAGTGCCTTTTTCTAAAATAAATTCTTTTGCAGGTTTAGAAACACTTAAAGATATATTTTTTTCCTTTAAAACATCTATTGTATCCAAAAGCATTAAATCTACAATTTGTATTAATTCATTTTTTGTTAAAGAATTAAATACAATTATTTCATCTATTCTATTTAAAAATTCTGGTCTAAAAAAGTCTTTTAGGGTATCTTCAATTTTATTTTTGTCTACAGTTTTCCCGCCAAACCCTATTGAATTATTATTTAAATTTGAACCAGCATTTGATGTCATAATAATAATTGTATTTTCAAAACTAACTGAATTTCCTTGTGAATCTGTAAGTTTACCATCATCTAATACTTGCAATAAAATATTAAATACATCAGGGTGTGCCTTTTCAATTTCATCTAAAAGGATAATTGAATAAGGATTTCTTTTAACCTTTTCTGTAAGCTGACCAGCATCATCATATCCAACATATCCTGGAGGTGCACCAATTAATTTAGCTGTTGAATGACTTTCCATATATTCAGACATATCAACTCTAATAATAGAATCTTCTGATCCGAACATTTCATAAGCTAAGGTTTTAGCAAGTTGTGTTTTACCAACACCTGTTGGGCCTACAAAAATAAATGAAGGTGGTCTTTTAGTACTTTTTAAGCCTGCACGATTTCTTCTAATAGCACGAGATACAGCACTTACAGCATCATCTTGACCGACAATTTTTTTGTGAAGATTATTTTCTAAATTTAATAATTTTTCTGTTTCTGCTTCTGTTATTTTAGTTACAGGAATTTTTGTCCAGTGTTCTATAACTTTTGCAATATCTTGAACGGTTAAATTTCTTGGCTTCATAGATTTATTAATAGTATCAATTTCTTCAATTAATCTACATTCACGAGTTTTTAAATCTGCAGCTTTTTGATAATCTTCAGTAGAATCAGCACTTGCAGCATCTTCTTTTTCAGTTTGAACCTGCTTTAATTCTTGTTTTAATACCTCTAATTTGAATAACTCTTTATTTTCCAAATTTATTCTTGAACAAGCTTCATCTAAAATATCAATAGCTTTATCAGGTAAAAATCTATCATGAATGTATTTCTCAGACATAACTACAGTTTGCCTAATAACATCATTTGAAATTTGAACTTTATGAAAATCTTCATAATATTTTTTAATACCTTCAAGAATTATTATAGAATCTTGAATATTTGGCTCATCGACTAAAACTTGTTGAAATCTACGTTCTAATGCGGAATCTTTTTCAATATATTTTCTATATTCTTTTAAAGTTGTAGTTCCTATTAATTGAAGTTCACCATTTGAAAGGGAAGGCTTTAAAATATTTGCTGCATTCATAGAATGCTCACCATCACCAGCACCAATGATATTATGTATTTCGTCAATTACTAAAATAATGTTTCCAAATTTTTTACATTCATCAATAATGCCTTTCATTCTAGCTTCAAATTGACCTCTAAACTGAGTTCCAGCAATAACTGAAGTCATATCTAATAAATAAACTTCTTTATCCAATAGTTTAGCAGGCACATTCTTTTCAGCAATTTTTATTGCTAATCCTTGAGCTATTGCTGTTTTACCCACACCTGGTTCACCGATTAAACAGGGATTATTTTTTGTACGTCTATTTAAAATTTGAATAACTCTTTGTATTTCTTTACTTCTTCCAATAACATTATCTAATTCATTATTTTTTGCTTTTACTGTAAGATTTGTACCAAATGTGTCTAAATATTTTTTCTTTTTAGTTTTATTTGCTTTTTTTGTGTCAACTTTTACATTACCCTTATTATCTTCTTTTTTTGAAGATGAATTAGCATTAAACATATTAGAAAAAATTGAACCGAGTGGGATAGCAGCTCCAAAAATTTGAGGACCATTTTGACCATCTATATCTTCATCAAAATTTTCATCAAATTCATTTTGATTCATTTCTTGACTTATAACTTTTTCAATATTTTCTATATCTTCAGGTTTTAGACTTTTTGTTAAATCTTGAAACATACCTTCGAATTGTTTTGTCATATTTTCTATATTGCCATTTTGAGCTAAAGCCTTAGCTTGATTTTTTAATGTTTCATCAGGATTAATACCTCTTTTTTTTGCACAATCAAAACATAGTCCTTCCATATGAGATTGTCCATTTTCAACTTTATCTATAAAAATTATGGCATTGTTTTTATTACATTCTGAACATAGCATATTTTATTTTCCTCATTTCTACATAATAATATATTATATAATACACTAAAATTGCTTTATAGTCAATAAAAGAGACCTAATAGAAGAAAATAATTGTTACTATTTTTTCTTTTGGGTTGCAACAAAAGTCCGTTGATGCTATAATTAAGAAAACAAAAGAGAGGAGTAAGAGATGAACGTAACACTACCAGAAAAAGAAAAAGGAACAGGAAAAAGGAAAGTAATATATGGTATAATACTTACTGTATGTGTAATTGCTATAGGACTTGCAATATATCAGTTCTTTGCAGATGAAAAGTTAGAAGTAATTTTAGGACTTGTAAAATCAGAAGATGAAGAAACTGAGCTTTTAAAATCCGAGTTTAATAATATATTTACAAATAGAATAATAAATTCACAAAATGTATCAGCAAATCAAAAGCTTAACGAAAATGAAGAGTTAATATATACAGAATATGAAGTACAAGAAAAATCAATAAATAATTATGATATAAACATAAATATACCATATATAAATTTAAAAAATGACTTAGCACAACAGTATAATGACGATATAAAGAAAATTTTTAACAATCCAACAACAGAAATTTTACAAACAACAGATAGAAACATATCATATACAGTAAATTACATTGCAAGTGTAGAAAATAATATTTTATCATTAGCAATATTATCTACATTTAAAGAAGGAGATAATGCTCAAAGAGTAATGGCAAGAACATACAATTATGACCTAATCAATAATAAAGAAATAAAATTAAAAGACTATATAGCAACAAAAGAAATTGAAAAAAATGTAGTAGAATCAAAAATAAAAAAAGAAGTTGAAACAGCACAAGAACAATCTCAAAAATTAAGAGAATTAGGATATAATATTTATTCAAGAAATAGTACAGATAGTATATATAAAATAGAAAATACAACAGAATTCTTTTCTTATAATGGACATTTATATATTCTTTATCCATATGGAAACAATAACAAAACAAGTGAAATGGATATAGTAATAATTTAATAATAAATCAAAAAGAGAAGCATATAGCTTCTCTTTTATAAAAATAAAAGGGGATGTTTTCAGTATTACTACTGTTTATAAATATAATATACAAATAAAATTTGTCCATTGTGTGAACTGAAAGTAAACTATTTGAAAATTTCTAAGGTTGTTCACCTAAAGTTAAATCAATATCTGTAGATTTGCCATCTCTATTTACCGTTAATTTTATATTATCACCAATAGAATGACTATTCTTAATTTCATTTAATTCATTCATTGAAGTAATTTTCTTACCATCAACTGCAGTAATAACATCACCTGCTTTTAATCCAGCTTTTTGAGCAGCTGAAAAATCTTCAACATTTCTTACATAAACACCAACTACCAAATTATATGATTTAGCTGTCTTTTCATCCAAATCCACACCGCTAATTCCAATATAAGGTCTTTTAACTTTGTTATATTTAATTAATTGACTAGTAATATCAACAGTAGAATTAATAGGAATAGCAAAGCAAACACCTTCAACATCTGTTGAGGAAACCTTCATTGTACTTACACCAATAACTTTACCTTCACTATTAACCAAAGCTCCACCACTGTTTCCACCATTGATAGCGGCATCTGTTTGGATTAAAGTATATGTTTTACCATCTTCATCTGTAATTTTTCTATTTAAAGCACTAATTATTCCTGCTGTAGATGTGTAGCCTAAACCTAATGGATTACCAACAACCATAGCAAATTCTCCGATTTTTAAAGCATCAGAATCAGCAAATTCTGCAGCAGTTAATCCAGTTGCATCAATTTTTAAAACAGCTAAATCTGTTTGAGAATCTCCACCAACTATTTTTGCTTCATATTCAGTATCATTGTTGTATAATTTTACTTTTATTTTATTAGCAGAAGATAATTCATAAAAAGAGTCACTTTCAGCTGAATTTACAACATGATTGTTTGTTAAAATATAACCATCTTCACTTATAATTATTCCAGATCCAGAAGCTTTTGCTGTTGAAGAACCGTTATTCCCAAACATTGAAAAAACTGAATTTACTGTATATTCAATTTCAATTCCAACAATAGATGGTAGTATTTTATTTGAAGCATATACAGATGTTTCAGAATAATTCTTTAAAGAAACATAATCAACAGTTCCTGCATTTGAAGAATTAGAAGTATTAGATGTTGTTGGAATGGTACCTATTAATTTGTTTTTTATAGTTGGAACTCCAAAACAAGTTCCTATAACTAAAGAACAACCTATAATTCCACTAAAAAATGGAATTATAACATTTTTTGAAAAATTTGAGTTCGATTTCTTGCTTGAATCGAAATTTGAATAACTTTTGATTGCTTGAAATTTATTTTCATTTTCATTCATTATTAATTACCTCCTAATTTTATTCATTTGTACAATATAATACCTCAAATTATAAATATAATACAACACAAATGTGAAAGAAATGTGAAAAAAATGCAAAAAGTTATTGTCAAAAAAAAAATATACATATATAATAATATCCAAGAAGGAGAGAAAAAAATGAAATTAACAAATCAAAAAGGTATAACACTTATAGCATTAACAATTACAATAATCGTTTTATTAATAATTGCAGGAATATCAGTTTATACAGGTTCAAAATTAATTCAAGAAGCAAAGCTTGAAGATGTAAAAACAAATATGTTATTAGTTCAAGCAGAAACCAAAAATTTTATAGAACAAGCTAAATTTGAAAGAAAAACAATTGAAAATTTGATAACTGAAGGGATAAGTGTTGATAATGTAACTTTAAAATTAGAAGCAACAAATGAAAATGGACAAACATATTACAAAATTATTCAACCAACAATGAATGAATTAAAATTAAGCAAGCTTAGTAGTGATAATTATTTATTAGCAATTAATATAGATGAAGTAAGTGTTGATGTATACTTTAAGCCAGGAATAAAAGATGGAGAAGGCACAACATATCACTTACTTTCTGAAATGCAATAAAAGGAAGGTTTGCTAAAATGAAAGAAAAAGAATTAGAAAGACTTACAGAATTAAAAAAAATTGAAAAAGATGTCTATAATGAAGGCTATAAATATATATGCGGCATTGATGAAGCCGGCAGAGGACCACTTGCAGGACCTGTAGTTGTAGCAAGTGTTATTATGCCAAAAGAATCTATGATAGAAGGAGTAAATGACTCTAAAAAAATATCTGAAAAAAAAAGAGAAAAGTTATATGACTTAATTATAGATGAAGCAATAAGCTATGGAGTAGGCATAATTAGCCAAGATGAAATTGATAAAATAAATATTTTAAATGCAACTAAAGAAGGACTTACAAATTCAATAAAAGAACTAAAAACAAAGCCAGACATAATTTTAGTAGATGCACTTACAAAGATAGACACAATGGGTATACCATATAGATCAGTAATAAAAGGAGATGCTAAAATATATTCAATAGCTTGTGCATCAATAATTGCTAAAGTTACTAGAGACAGAATTATGAAAGAATGGGACAAAGTGTATTCTGAGTATGGCTTTGCTGCACATAAAGGTTATGGAACAGCAAAACATATAGCTGCAATTAAAGAATTTGGATTATGCCCAATTCACAGACGTAGTTTTACTACAAAATTTGTTTAAGAATGGACGGTGTGTCAATGGGGACGGGCTTAAATGACACACTGAAGACTTGGAGACAGAAAAAATATCAGTGTGTCATTTAAGCCCGTCCCCATTGACACAGAAAGGAAGCAATAAAATGAGTGAAAAAGAAGAAGTAAAAGAAAACAAAAAAACAAAGAAAAAAATAAAAATTGACAAATCACAATTAGCAATAAAAGTAATGGCATTTATACTAGCAGTAGCAATGATTTTACCAGTAATAATTTCAGGTATATACGCCTTAAAAGGATAAATTATAAAGGAAAAATAATATGGAAAAAATAAGTTTAATATTACAAAATTTCTACTTAGAAAATATACAGCAATACCAGGAAAATCCAATAAAACTAATAACACTAATAGTAGACTTAGCAATTGTTATATTTTTAGCATACCAATTATTAAAATTAGTAAAAGATTCAAGAGCATGGCAACTAATAAAAGGAATTTTATTATTAGTTTTAGCAAATGTTATAAGTTCGGTGTTCCAACTAAACATATTACACTATATTCTATCAGCTGTTATGAATTGGGGAGTAATACTGTTAATAATTATCTTTCAACCCGAACTTAGGAGAGCACTTGAGCAACTAGGAACAAATAAATTTACTACATATTTTGGAATAGATAATGATATAATATCGAAAACTAAAGAAGATATTTATAAAATAGTTATTGCAGCAACAGAACTTGCAAAAGAAAAAAAAGGAGCATTAATAGTAATTCAAAGAGACATAGAAATAAAAGATATAATATCAACAGGGGTTCAAATGGATGCAGAAGTATCTCCTCAATTACTAGTAAACATTTTTGAACCAAATACTCCATTACATGATGGAGCTGTTGTAATTGGAAAAAACAAAATACAAGCTGCTGCATGTATGCTTCCATTATCACAAGATAAAAACATATCAACAGCTTTAGGAACAAGACATAGAGCTGCAATAGGAATGTCTAAGGAAGCTGATAGCTTAGTAGTTGTTGTATCTGAAGAAACAGGAAAAATTTCTGTAGCAAAAGATGGAAGTTTAATAGCAGACGTCAGAGAAGATACATTAAAAAAGATATTAATAAGTAATATTGTTACCAAAAGGCTTGTACCACAAGAACAACCACAAGATAAAATAAGAAAAATAAAAGATAATTTATTAGGAAAATTCAAGAAAAAATCATAAAAAACAATTGACATATAGGAGATTTTAATGAGAAATATAAAACTAACAATTGAATATGACGGAAAAGACTTTAATGGCTGGCAAAAACAGCCAAATAAATTAAACATACAAGGAACTATTGAAAAAGCAATTGAAAGCATTGTTGGTCATGAAGTAAAATTAACCGCATCTGGAAGAACAGATGCGGGTGTTCACGCTTTAGGGCAGGTAGCAAATTTTAAAACAAATTCACAAATTCCTATAGAAAAATTTGCAATAGCGATAAATTCAAGACTAAAAAAGTCAATTGTTATAAAAAACGCAGAAGAGGTGGAAGAAAGATTCCACAGCAGACTAAATTGTAAAGAAAAGACATACAGATATATTATCAATAATTCAAAACAAGGCACAGCAATTTATAGAAATTTAGAGTATCATATTTCTAACAATTTAGATATAAAAAAGATGCAGGAAGCAGCTAAATTTTTTGAAGGTGAGCATGATTTTAAAGCTTTTAAAGCAAGTGGAACGAGTAGCAAAAGTAGTGTAAGAGTTATTTATAAAGCAGAGGTGTATACAAAAGGAGATAGAGTTTTTATAGAACTTACAGGCAGTGGATTTTTATATAATATGGTTAGGATTATTTCTGGAACATTGGTAGAGGTAGGAGTTGGTAAAATAGATCCACAAGCTATTCCTGAAATTATTGCTTCTGGCAAACGTGAAAATGCAGGCAAAACACTGCCAGCTCACGGACTTTATTTAGTTAGTGTTAGTTACAAATAAATTGTTGTAATTCACAGATAATTAAACTTAAAGTCCGCGACCGTGGTTAATATATCAATTATTCTTCATGAAATTGTGGGGACCGTTCAATGTTTTCTTTGTGTAATTAATAATCAAAATTTATTAGAATTTCCTTGTTCATTGCATTCGAAAGAAAGTGTAACGTAAAAGAATGAGCCTCTTTCACTTAGTCCTCACTCGCTACTCTCGTTCGACGTGAACATCCCTCATTCTTTTACGTAACACTTTCTAATACTCATTCCAATCAAGCGGAAATCTAATAAATTTTGATTATTAATACACTTAGAAAACATTAGAATGGGGATAATGAAGAATAATTATATATTCACCACGAGGCAGGACATATATAATTTAAAATCTGTGAATTATAACAATTTAATTTGTAACTAAATAAGTAAATTATTCATAGTATGTAGTAAAATTTAAAGAAGGGAGAACTACGTATGAGTAATTTACTTATTTTTTTCGCACTGCCATTAGCAACAATAATTATAGCAGTAGTATTAGAAAGAATATGGAAAAATTACATATTAGTAACACTTTTTACGTTTGCAGTATATTTAATAGTAGCATTTGCTATAGGAGATGCTAACTTACTAGTATTAGTAATTATTTACACAGTATTAGCCTTTATAGCAGCATTTTTGAGTATGCTATTTAGAAAAATAAATAAAAAATTGAAGCATTTAGAAGAAATTGGCGGAGTAAATGATGAAAATGAGAGAAGACATTGTCACCATCATAACGAAAATGGCAATATAAGTGACACAAATAATAATGAAAATAACTGCAACTGCAACAGAAATAATACACAAAATTTAGCAATAAATGCTGAAGTTTCACCAAATAGATGTAACAATGGTCGAACAGGAACTTTTAGAGGACAATATAGAAGAAGATTTTAAAAAAATTTCTTAAAATACTTGTTTTTTCGGCATTTTTGTAGGATAATATATATGTAGGATTTTGTAAACGAAAGGATACTACATATATGAAGTTATTTGATAAATTTTTAAAAAAATTAAATACCAGTAGAAATACATTTGCTACATATATATTAACCCTAATAACAGTATACATTGTTGTAGATAGAATTGCAGAGATGCTAATTATGATATTTTCAGGAGTTTCAATGTCATATTGGGGTCCATTTAAATATACTTTAGCATTAGCTTGCTGTGTATTTGCATATCTGTTTTCAATACAATCAGAATTTGGAAAATCCAAAAATTCTAAAATAACATTATTTTACACATATATTATTGGATTTTATGTAATAATTCTTTCAATGATTACACAATGGACGAACCAATTAGCTTGGCTATTATTTTTGTCAGTACCAAATTATACAGAAATAATAACAGAATTTTCAGAATTAGTTAGACCAGCATTTATAGCACTAGCACTATACTTTCCACTTGTAACATTTATGCCAATAATTAAGAAAATAATGCTAGGTGTTAATGACAGCACAGAAATGCGTCGTTCTATATGGGATTTTAAAGGAATTAGTTTAACACAATCAAAAGAAGGAAAAGGCCCATATTCATACGAAATGTATATGTTTCATGATAAAGAATCAGGAAATCCAATAAAAATAGGAGAATCAAAAAGATTTCAACCAATGTTAGTTGTTGGGGCATCAGGAACAGGAAAAACATCATTAATATATGAGCCAATGATGGCAAGAGACTTAGAAAAAAAATTTTTCTTTAGAGAAGTTTCAAAAGAAATGGCATTTGCAGCATTAAAAACAGGAACAGCAGTTTTAAAAAAGCCGTATGACAATGATTACTTAAATGAAAATTTTAGCCTAAATATGATAGAACCAAAAGAAGGCAAAGAAAACGTATATAGAACATATATGAAAAAATTATTGCTAACAGATTCAAATGAACTAATTACAAAAGACCTAGGAATAACATGTATGTCACCAGACTATGAAGTATTAGCACATATGATGGATGTATGTGATAACTTTAAAATTAAATACAATTTAATAGACCCATCAAGTAATACATCAATTGGCTTAAATCCATTTATATATAAAGATCCTGCTAAAATAGCATCAACAATATCTGATGTATTAAAGGGGATGTATCTTTCTAAAAATGTTGAAAAAGAAGATGCATACAGTGAAGATGTAACATTACAAGCAGTCGAAAATATAACAATTCTATTAAAAGAAATCTATCCAAGAATGCATGAGGGATTACTTCCAAACTTAGAAGATATGTTAAAACTACTAATTAATTTTGACTTAGTAGAAAAAATGTGCAAAATAATGGAATCTGACGAAAAATTAGCAAAAAAATATGCTATACAATTAGCATACTTTAAAAGAAACTTTTTTAAAGATGGAACAGGCAGAAAAGATACTGAAGTTGCAATATATGCATCAGTTGCACAACTAGATAACTTATTAAGAATGCCAGGAGTAAAAAAAGTACTTTGTAATAGACATGATAATATCAATTTTGATGATATGCTTGCAAATGGAGAAGTTACATTTATTTGTACAAGAAGAGGAGACTTAGGAGCAACAAGTCACAAAGCATTTGGATTATTCTTCTTACTATCAATGCAAAATTCTGTACTAAGTAGACCAGGTACTGAAAAATCAAGAATACCAAACTTTTTATATATTGATGAATTTCCAGACTTTATTGAAAAACCAACAGAAGCACTATTTACAATGTATCGTAAATATAGAGTAGGTGTTGTAATTTCTACACAAAGTTTAGCACAGCTTGGAGAAGAAAAATCAAGAATGAGAGATATTATTATTGCAAACTGCAGAAGTAAAATACTTACTGGTGGAACAACTCCTGATGAGGCAGCATGGTGGAAAATAGAGTTTAACAGAAGAAGAAAATGGAGTTACACAAAATCAATGGATGAAAAAGATGGAAAAATTGCCTATGATTCTAAAATGGGAAATGTAAAATATGACTGGGAAGATTATTTCGCAGTAGGCAGATTGCTCGGACTTAGATTTAAGCAATGTGCATATGAAATTGCAACAGATGCAAAACAAGTATATGGAGAAGGAATGCTAAACTTTATGGAATCAAAATATAAAGAACCGCAACATATCAAAATATATGATTTTGAAAAATTTAGTGGAAATCAAAAAAGTTCAAACAATAAAAAAAGTAAAAACAATAAATATGGCAGCAATGATGATGGTCCAATAAAAACAGATGTAACTGATTCTAAATATTTCTTTGACAATGAAGATGCAATTTCAGTTAATTTAAATAAAAAATCTTGACAGATAAGGTGATAAGTGGTATAATAACTCAAGTTACAAGAAGAAGTTATCCACTTCTCACCTTATCTTTGTGGAAAAAGGTTATAAAAAAACAAAAAAAATGTGTTTATTTTAGTGGATAAATTGGCTTGTAACAAGTCAATTTTTTTGTTAATAAAAATAACAAAAACAAAATTTGGAGGTGTTTTATATAAAACAAGAATTACCAATCAATGATAGGATTAGAGCTAAAGAAGTACAACTAATTAGCGAAAAAGGAGAAAAACTAGGAGTAAAATCTTTAACTGAAGCTATTAAAATAGCAGAAGAAAAAGATTTAGATGTAGTTTTAGTAGCTGCAAATTCAAAACCACCAGTTTGTAAACTTATGAACTATGGAAAATATAAATTTGAGCAATCTAAAAGAGAAAAGGAAGCAAAAAAGAAACAAAAAACATTAGAAATAAAAGAAATAAGAATTACTCCTAACATTGAAGAACACGATTTTGGTTTTAAATCAAAAAATGCAAGAAAATTTTTACAAGATGGAAACAAAGTAAAAATAACTGTAAGATTTAGAGGTAGAGAATTAAACAATGTAAAAGCAGGTGAAGCTGTTCTAAACAAATTTATAGAGGCATTAGAAGATGTAGGAACAGTAGAAAGAAAACCAAAATTAGAAGGTAGAAATATGTTTATTATGCTTGCTAAAAAAGCTTAAGTATATATATTAAAAAACGAAAGGAGAGCAAAATTATGCCAAAATTAAAAACAAACAAAGCTGCAAGTAAAAGATATTCTTTAACAGCTTCAGGAAAAGTAAAAAGAACATCAGCTAATAGAAGACACTTATTAGCTAACAAAACAAAAAGACAAAAATTATCAAGCAGAAGACCAACAAAAGTTGCAGATAAAAGCTGCGAAAATACAATAAAAAAATTATTACCATATGGTGGGTAAATAAAACAAAATAAGGAAGGTGAATAATAATGGCAAGAGTAAAAACAGCAAGAACAACAAGAGCAAGACATAAAAAAATACTAAAACAAGCAAAAGGTTATTATGGTGCAAAACATTATAGATTTAGAAATGCAAATCAAGCTGTAATGAAATCATTAAAATATGCATATGTAGGAAGAAAAGACAGAAAAAGCAATTTCAGAAAATTATGGATAGCAAGAATTAATGCAGCAGCAAGAATGAATGGAACAACATACAGCAAGTTAATTGCAGGACTAAAAAAAGCAAATGTAACAATAAACAGAAAAATGCTTGCTGAATTAGCTGTAAGTGATCCAAAAGCATTTACAGAAGTTGCAGAAATTGCAAAAAAAGCATAAAAAGGAAGATGTCAATAAAGAAGATTTTGTTGCTGTCTTTTTGGACGGGCTTAAATGATGACTTTGGGGTCGGGCTTGTGTCAAAGGGGACGGGCTTAATTGACACACTGATGCCTTGGAGACAAAAGAAGTATCAGTGTGTCAATTAAGCCCGTCCCCTTTGACACAAGCCCGACCCCAAAGTCATCATTTAAGCCCGTCCAAAAAGACAGCATAAAGGAGAGAAAGATTATGTATAAAAATAAAAAGGTAGCTGTAGTTTTAGCAAACGGCTTTGAAGAAGGAGAGGCATTATTTGTAGTAGATATAATGCGAAGAAGCGGAATTCAATGTGATACAATTTCTATTGACAAAATAACAGTAGAGGGAAGTCATGGAATAAAAGTAAAAGCAGACAGGTTAATAAAAGAAGTAAACAAAGAAAGCTATAGAATGCTGGTACTACCAGGAGGACAACCAGGAGCAGATAATTTAAGAGACTGTGGAGAAATTATTGCCTGGGTAAAAAATTTTGCAAATGATGATAGCAAATGGATAGCGGCAATTTGTGCTGCACCACAAGTGCTAGCAAAAGCAGGGGTTATTAAAGGAAAAAAAGTTACATCATATCCAAATGAAAAATATAGACAAATTTTAAAAGAAGGAAAATATATTGACAACATTGAAGAAATGAATGAAATGGTTGTTGTTGACGGAAACATTATTACAAGCAGAGGTCCTGCAACTACAATGCCATTTGCATATAAATTAGTAGAAGCTTTAGGTGTAAGTACAGATGAATTAAGAGAAGGTATGTTATATAATTCTTTGCGTGAAAGCATAAAATAAAAGAATTATTATATAGGGGGAAAATCAATGAATAATGAAGATATTAATCTTGCAAAAGAAGCAAGACTAAAAGCATATTCACCATACAGTAATTTTCAAGTTGGTGCAGCTCTTAGAACCAAAAGTGGTAAAGTATATGTAGGATGTAATATTGAAAATCATGGAATACAAGGAATTTGTGCTGAGCGAACAGCTTTTGCAAAAGCACTTTCAGAGGGAGAAAGAGAATTTGAAAGTATAACAGTCGTAGGTAGTCCGAAAGGTAAAGAACCTACAGAAAAGTGTATGCCATGTGGATATTGTAGGCAATTTATGAGTGAATTTGTAGATGATAGTTTTAAAGTATATGTTGTAGGCAAAGAAAATGAGATTGAAGAACTTACTATAAGTGAATTATTGCCGCGTAGTTTTAAACTATAAATTATAGTAATACAAAGAGGAGATAGAATTAAGGCCAATCAATATAAAGAACAATCAAGTGGATTATATGCTCAAGAAATGGCAGAAAGAGGATTTTTAAGCCTAGCATTTGATCCATCATTTACAGGGGAATCAAGTGGAGAACCAAGGTATATGACTTCATTTGATATTAATGTGGAGGACTTTCAATCAGCAGTAGATTATTTATCAAATTTAGATAATGTAGATAGTGAAAAAATTAGTATAATAGGCATTTGTGGTTGGGGTGGAATGGCACTTCAAACAGCTTGTATAGATACAAGAATTAAAGCAACTATTGTTTCTACTATGTATGATATGTCAAGAGTTGCAGGAAACGGATATTTTGATAAACAAGATAATGAAGAAGCAAGATATAATCAAAGAGTTGCTTTAAATAATCAAAGAAATGATGATTATAAAAGTGGAGAATATAAATTAGCCGGAGGAGTAATTGATCCATTACCAGAAAATGCTCCTGAATTTTTGCAAGGCACATTCTTTCTATATGGGAAAAGATGCATACGACAATATGATTAAAGATAGTAAATATGCAGATAATAAAGAATTAGTTGTAATACCTAATGCAACTCATACGGATTTATATGACCCAAAAGATAAAATACCTTTTGATAAAATAGAATATTTCTTAAAGGAGCATTTAAAATAAAATGAACAATAAATAGGGCTGGTAGTTATTGCAATTTTCAATGTTATTTTAAGCTATTTATAATATATTTAATATATTATAAATAAAAATATGAAAGGAAGATGCATATGAAAAGAATCATAAAAACAATTGTATCAATTGTAACTGTTTTAATAATAGCATTAAATTATACGGTAGTTTTTGCTGCACCACCTGAAAAACCAAGTGGAGAAATGTCAAGTTCAAACGGGGGGACACCGCCAGAAAAACCAGATGGAAACGGCGGACAACCAGGAGGAAATAATAGTAGTGCAAATATTTCACATACAGGAGCAACAGAGTTTTCGAGTGATACAACAACTAATGAGCAAACATACTCTTCTACAACTGGCTCACAAAATGCTTTATTAGTTACAGGAGGGACATCTACTATTAATAATCCAACAGTAACCAAATCAGGCGATTCAGATGGAGATAATAGCGATTTTTATGGTACAAATGCAGCGATTTTAGCAAAAGAAGGAACTTTAAATATTAACGGAGGAACTGTTGAAACAAATGGTTCACATGCAAATGGTGTATTTGCTTATTCAAACGGAACAATAAATATTTCAGATACCAATATTAAAACATCAAGCAATAATTCAGGTGCAGTAATGGTAACAGGAGGAGGATCTTTAACTGCAAATAATGTAACTGCAGAAACAGATGGGAATTCATCAGCTCCAATAAGAAGTGATAGAGGTGGAGGAACTCTAACAGTAAACGGAGGAAATTATACATCTCATGGAACTGGCTCTCCTGTAATTTATTCAACTGCAGATATAACTGTAAATGATGCTAACCTAACATCAACAGCATCTGAAGGTGTTGTAGTGGAGGGCAAAAATTCTGTAACTCTGAATAATGTAAATATGGAAACAACAAACACAAAATTAAATGGAAATTCTGAAACATATAAATCTATTTTTATATATCAATCTATGTCAGGAGACGCAGATGTTGGAACATCATCTTTTACAGCAAAAAATTCAAAAATAGTAAATAACAAAGGTGAGATTATTTTTGTTACAAATACAAGCACAGTTATAGAATTAGAAAACAACGAAATAATAAATAATGATGCAGATGGAGCATTTATAAAAATTGGAGCAGCTAAATGGGGAACATCAGGTTCAAATGGAGGAAATGTTACATTAAATGCTAATAATCAAAAGGTTGAAGGAGATATTTTAGTTGACAATATTTCTACATTAGACTTTTCATTAAAAAATGGTAGTAGTTATGTTGGAGCAATCAATGGTGACAATACAGCTAAAACAATAAATATTACATTAGATAGCAGTTCGACTTTAACATTAACAGGAGATTCATATATTACATCATTAGAGAATGAAGTTTCAGATAATAGTAATATTAATTTAAATGGACATACTTTATATGTAAATGGAAAAGCTATAACATCAACAAATTATAAAGGTGACACAACAACTTCTGAAACTAGTAAAGATACAACTACTGCTAAAACAATACTTCCTAATGCTGGAATTATAATACCAGTAGGTTGCGGCACTATAATAGTTGCTGCAATAATTGTAACTTTTATAATTAAAAGAAATAAATATAACAACATATAAATTACAAGATAAAAATAAAGAGGATAGGTTATTAAAACCTATCCTTTTGGAACTTGTTAGATAATGTCATCTATAATTGCAAAATACTATTAAATAATATATAATTGTGGTACAAAATAGAAAAATTGGATGGTGATATTCCAGCTCCTAGAAGTGAAGCAGGAAAATGTGGAGCAGTACTTGCTGCAGAAAAGATATTAAGAGAACTTGGCAAAGAAGATAGAATAGAAGAATTTGAAAAAGAGTTTTTATCAGAGTTTGGCAATATCACCTGTGTTGAACTTATGAGAAAAGACAGAAGATGTAATGATTATGTTGGAAAATCAGCAGAGTTGATAGATAAGATAATTAATAAGGAATAACGATTAATAGTAATTTTTAAGGAGGGAAAAGAAATATGTTACTTTCAAAAATACATCACATAGCGATTATTGGTTCTAATTATGATAAAACAAAAGATTTCTATGTTAATAAATTAGGCTTTTCAGTTATTCGCGAAAACTATCGCAAAGAACGTAACGATTGGAAAATTGATTTAGAATTAGGAGAAAACATTGAGTTAGAAGTATTTATAGAGAATAATCCACCTAGTAGAGTATCTCGTCCAGAAGCATGTGGATTGAGACATTTAGCTTTTGAAGTAGAGAATGTTGAAAAAACTGTAATAAAATTGGAAAGAATGGGAATAAAATGCGAACCAATTAGAGAGGACACTTATACAGGTAAAAAAATGACTTTTTTCTTTGACCCAGATGGATTGCCGTTGGAAATTCATGAATAACGACAACTTACAATTTTAGTTACAAGTATTATTTGAATTTAAAGTAGCAAGTGTTGCTAATGTATCACCATAATTGAACCCAAAATGCAGATAGTATTGATAATTCATCTGAAGTTTTATCTTTAGCAATACTACAAGCTAGAATAGAAATAAAAGTTATAAATTCACAATTTTGCATAGTAAATACCTCTATTTATAATATGCATAGTTTCTATTTTGGTTAATTAGTTAAAAAAATTGATAAGGTATGAAGTATTATGAATAGAAAAGATGTTATAAAATATTGTTTAGAAATGACAGATGTTTATGAAGACTATCCTTTTCCTAAGGATAATGATTCAGTAACAATGAAACACAAGAAAAGTAACAAATGGTTTGCTCTAATAATGAATGTTAGGGGAGAGGAATATTTAAATATAAAAACAAATCCAGAATATTCTGAACTTTTAAGAAAAACTTATGACTATATTATTCCAGCATATCATATGAATAAAGAACATTGGAATACTATAATTCTAAGTAAAAAATGTGATAGTGAATTAATTAAAGAGTTATTGGACCAAAGCTACGAATTAACAATATAAAAAATAAAATTTGAAAGAAGCAAAAATTTTTTTTTATATATTGTATATATTATAAATAATATATAATGCTAAGGCATACTTATCTTCAAAAACTTTCTTTTTGGCAATATATTCTTTTGTTTTAAAACCTTTAACATCAATAACATCATAAGTATTATCAGAATATAAAAAAGAACATATAGAAGCTTTTATGAATTAGATTTCAACAAAACAAAAGAAATAGTATATGAAATATTAGTAGAAGAAATGGAAGAAAGCACCAGGAAAAGAATGCATAAATTTTAAACTAGTAACGATACCAATAATAGAATTTGGAACAACAGAACAAAAAAAGTTTTTTAAGCAACTATTAGAATATAAACCAGCTTTATAAACAGCTTATTTATAGAGCAATTTTGAGGGAGTAAAATTTTTTATGAAAATCCCCAAAAAAAATTGACACTATCATAAATTAAAATAAAATTGAAAACTTTATTTTATTATGGTATTATTTTAATTGATAGTAATTCGAAAAAATGTAATTTTGCGAACAAGTTAAATAAAAAAAGTAACACTTTAAAAGGAGGATTTTAAATGAACGAATATATTAATTTAACAGAGAATAACATTGATGAAGAACACATTTGTTGTGCAATAGGAGATCCAAAACATCAAGAAGGTGTTGATTGCAAAAAAGAATGGATTAAGAATAAATTAAAAGATGGGCATATTTTTAGAAAATTAAATGCAAGAGGCAAGATTTTTATTGAATACGAACCATTAGAAACTTCATGGGTTCCTATTAGTGGTAAAAACTATGAATACATATATTGCTTATGGGTTGCAGGTAGTTTTAAAGATAAGGGTATTGGAAAAGAATTATTAGAATATGCAATAAATGACGCTAAAGAGAATGGAAAAAGTGGTATTTGTACTTTGAGTTCTAAAAAGAAGAAACCATTTTTAGGAGAAAAGAAATTCTTTGAACATTTTGGATTTAAAGTAGTTGATAGTATAGGAGACTATGAACTATTAGCATTACAATTTGAAAATACTGAAACACCTAAATTTAATGAAATAGCAAGAAGTATGAAAATAGATAATAAAGATTTTACAATTTATTATAGCAATGAATGTCCTTATGTGGAATATGAAGTTAAAGAACTTTCAGATTACGCAAAAGAAAATAATATAAAACTAAACTTTATAAAAATAGATTCATTAGAGAAAGCAAAAAATGCTCCTTGTATATTTAATAACTGGGCTAATTTTTATAAAGGAGAATTTATATCTAATACAATATTAAATGCAAATGCTTTTGAAAAACTATTAAAATAAAAATATGGAGATATAAAATATGAATATAAAATTATTTTTACAAGCAATAATAAAATATGCATTTGGCGTTTTTATTGTAGGTGGTTTGTTGTTTATTCCTATGTATGCAGCAACTATATTATTGTTTTTAACAATACCATTGGTATTAGGTTCTATTATCTCTTTTATAATTTTTTTAATTTATCCTATTATTATCGGAAAAAGAATAAAAAATGAGGAAAAAGTATTAGAAAAAGATTTAAAGGGATACACAGAATATAAGAAAAAAATAAAATATAAAGTAATTCCGTTTGTATGGTAAAAATAAAATAGTAATTTTTTGTTTAAATAAAAATATAAATTCACAAAAAATTCACAAAAAATTAGCACTCTACACTTGACATTGCTAAAAATAGTGATACAATATAAATGTAATGAGAATTACATATATGTGCATACCCTTGAAAC
>JAFWKV010000034.1 GCA_017511265.1 Clostridia bacterium
AAGCAACCACAAGTATAAGTGAAAGTACATTAACAATAACACCAGTAGCAGCAGGAAGTACAACAATAACAGTAAAAGAAGGTAATGGAAATGCAACAGCAACAGTAAGTGTAACAGTAAAAGCGACAACAATAACAGCAAGTCCAACAAGTGTAACAGCGTATGTAGGAGGAGCAGCTCAAACAGTAACCCTAGGAGGAACAAATGCAGGAACATTTACAGCAACAAATTCAGACTCGAGTAAAGCAACAGCAAGTATAAGTGGAAGTACATTAACAATAACGCCAGTAGCAGCAGGAAGCACGAAAATAACAGTAAAAGAAGGAAATGGAAATAAAACTGTAGAGGTAAATGTAACAGTAAAAGCAACAACAATAACAGCAAGTCCAGCAAGTGTAACAGCATATGTAGGAGGAGCAGCTCAAACAGTAACTCTTGGAGGAACAAATGCAGGAACATTTAGTTTGGTAACTACATCACCTGCAACACCAAATACATCAATAGCTACGGTAAGCCTAAGTGGAAGTACACTAACAGTAACACCAGTAGCAGCGGGAACAACAAGTGTAACAGTAAAAGAAGGCAATGGAAATCAAACAAAAACAATAAACATAACAGTTATAGCAGTAGGAAATATAACAGCAAATCCAACAAGTGTAACAGCATATGTAGGAGGAGCAAATAAAACAGTAGCACTTGGAGGAACAAATGTAGGAACATTTAGTTTGGTAACTACATCACCTGCAACACCAAATACATCAATAGCTACGGCAAGCCTAAGTGGAAGTACACTAACAGTAACACCAGTAGCATCAGGAACGACAAGTGTGAAGGTAAAAGAATCAAATGCAAATAAAGAATTAACAATACCAATAACAGTATTATCAACAAGCATAACAGCACAGACAGTAACAGTGTATGTTGGAGGCTCGGATAAAACTGTAACAATATCAGGATTAAATATGGGACAACTTAGTATAACAGATGGAACAAATGCAACAACAAAAGAAAATACGTATGCAAAGATGACATTGAATCAAAGTAACAATCAATTAACAGTAAAACCAAAAGCAGCAGGAACAACAACTGTAGCACTTAAAGAAGCAAACGGAAATAAAACAGCAACAATAAATATAACTGTGTCATCAACAACGTGTTCTGTAAGCCCAACAAGCGGAACAGGATATGTAGGAGGAAGCAACTTAACAGCAATATTATCAGGAACAAATGCTGGAGGATTTTCAGTATCAGATAATAGTAATTCATCAGTAGCAACAGCAAGTGTAAGTGGAACAACATTAACAATAACACCAAAAGCAGAAGGAACAGCAACAATAACAGTAAAAGAAGCAAATGGAAATAAAACAGCAACTTACACAGTGACAGTAAGAACAACAAGTGTAAGTTTAAGTCCAACATCTGGAACAGGCTATGTAGGAGGAAGCAACTTAACGTCAACAATAACAAAAGATACTAATGCAGGAACAGTAACTGTAGACACATCAGCTAGTGGATATAATGCAAGTGTAGCAACGGCTAGTGTAAGTGGAAATACATTAACAATAGTACCTGTAGGAGCAGGAACAGCAACAATTACGGTAAAAGAAGCAAATGGAAACAAAACTGCAACATATACAGCGACAATAAGAGCAACAAGTGTACGCTTACGCCCGGAATCAGGTACAATTGTACTAGGTAATGGTAACTTGACATCAACAATAACAAAAGATACTTATGCAGGAACAGTATCAGTATCAAGCAATAGTAATTCATCAGTAGCAACAGCAAGTATAAGTGGAAGTACATTAACAATAACACCAGTAGCTGTAGGAACAGCAACAATTACGATAAAAGAAGCAAATGGAAATAAAACGGCAAAATATACGGTAACAGTAACTGCTAAGAATTACCAAGTATCAAGCGGAAGCCCAACATATCATACTGAACTTGCAACGGCATATACAGCAGTAGGTGCAGAAGGAATAATAACGGTATTGGCAGATAATACAGATACATCAACTGTTACTATTGATAAAAATGTAACTTTGAACACAGGTTCTGCTAAAACGGTAACAAGAACTAAGACAATAACTGTAAATAGTGGTAAGACACTTACAATAACAGGAACAGGAAAAATAACAAGTAGTAGTAGCATTAATACAATAACAAATAATGGAACATTCTCGATGGCAACAAATGCAACCATAGAAAATACGGTATATAACGGAGGAAAAGGGGCAATAAGCAATAGTGGAACAGTAACCATAAATAATGGAACAATAGTAGGAAGATATGCAGGAATACTTAACAATATTTCGAATGAAAAAACATCAATAGTAAATATAAATGGAGGGGTAGTAAAAGCAACACAATCAGGTGGTTCAAATAGTTATGGAATATATAATCAAGGAACAAATACAACATATCCACATACAGTAACAATAACAGGAGGAACAGTAGGAGCAACAGATGGTGATTTATATGGAATATATAATTATGGAGTAGCGGCAACAACAACAGTAAGCGGAGGATACGTATATGGCTCTACTTCAGGGATAGGCAATGCTGGAACAGTAAATATAGAAAATGGAACAGTATCAGCACGAGGGCAAGGAATACATAACAGTGTATCAGTTACAGAAACATCAATAGTAAATATAAGTGGAGGGTTAGTGAAAGCAACACAAGGTTCTGATGGTTATGGAATATGGAACACAGGAACAAATACAACATATCCACATATAGTAACAATAACAGGAGGAACAGTAGGAGCAACAGATGGTGATAATTATGGAATATCTAATTCGGGAGTAGCAGCAACAACAACAATAAAAGGAGGATATGTATGTGGTAGTAATAGTGCGATATCAAATGGAGGAACAGTAAATATAGAAAATGGAATAGTATCAGCACCATATGCTGGAATATACTCTTCATCTGCACAAAGAACAACAACAGTAAATATAAGTGGAGGACTAGTAAAAGCAACAGAATCAGGTGGTTTAAATGGTTATGGAATATATACCCAAGGAACAAATACAACATATCCACAAACAGTAACAATAACAGGGGGAACAGTAGGATCAACGGATGTTAAATATGGAATATATAATTATGGAGCAGCAGTAACCACAACAGTAAAAGGAGGAAACGTATATGGCTCAGATAGAGCAATAAATAATTCCTCAAGTGCTACAACATATATAGGAGATGAAACAGCAATATTAAGTACAAGTAGCCCACTAATATCAGGAGGAACTTATGGATTATATAATTCTTCAGCATCTTGGTACTTCTATAATGGAAAAATACAAGGAACAGAAATGGCATATAATGGTTCTTACACAGGCGTGCGAGATGGATATGCAGTAAAATCAGGAACAGAAGGAAGCTACAAAACAGCATACTTAGGAAAGATTGACAATCCAACAACAATTTCAGCTGTATCTCCATTACTATATGGTATTTCAGGCAATATGGTAAGTGTGAGCAATCAGACAAACGTACCATACTATGCTGTAGGAACACAGCTAACATCAAGCAATTACAGTAGTAGTGGTAGTACAACAATACCAACAATAAGTGGAAAAGCTGTAGGAACATATACAGTGTATTATTACATTCCAGCAGGAGGAGTCTATAACGCGAAAAGTGGCAGTGTAAGTGTAACCATAAGATATGTTAAAGCAGAAGAAGTATCATATACGCCAAGTGATAGTGGATGGAATCCAGGAAATGTACAAAATGCATTAGACATATTGTATAGTTTACTGCAATAACTTAATTTTGTAAGTTATCAAAAGAGCGTAGTTGCTCGGAAAGGAGAATAAAACAATTGATAAAAAAACATTGGAAAAAAATACTTATTATAATGGCTATATTAATACTAGGTATAAGTGTTGGAGTATACGCAGCGTATCTATTAGATGCAACAGAAGTAACATATAATAAAAGTGGAACAACAATTACGGTAAAAGCTGCATTAGACGAGTTATATGCAAAAGCGAGATATCCAAAAGTAGGAGATGTAGTAAACTACAATGCGAACAGATCAGACGCAGCAGGAAACACATATGCATCGGGCACATACACGTATGCAGCAAACACAACTGATACAACAGCAAATGACTACACAGGAGGAACGACATCAAGTACATATAGTTCAGAAGACTCTATGGTATGGAAAATATTAGACATAAATAATGAAACAGGAGCAATAAAATTGCTAGCAGCAAATGGAACACCAGCTTCATTACAACTAGAAGGAAGAGCAGGATGGGCATATTGTGAAAATATATTAAATAACATATCAGAAGTGTACGGGCATGGATATGGAGCAACAGGAGCAAGATCAGTAACAGTAGAAGACATAAATAATGTAACAGGATATAACCCAGTAGCAAATGGTAAGGGAATGCACACACAAACTTACACAAGTGGAAGTTATTTCTTTGATTTAACATACGAAAATGGAAAAGTCAAAAGTTTTAGTAATCCACTTATAACAGCAAGTACAAGTAGCCCATATACATTGACGGAAGATATGTCTTACTCTTACGAAGGAACAGACTACTTATCAAACACCGCAAATACATACTTTATGATATTCTATGATACGAATTGGAATTTTAGGGAATACTTTCTTGCCTCCCGCAGTGCTTATCTGGGCTCAACGTTTTTTAACTACCAGGTTCGTGCGGTATATGCTGGTAAAGTGACGTCGAGAAATTTTTGGTATGGTTCGGGTGGATATGGAGATGGAGAGACTTTTACGGTATGCCCTTTGGTTTCACTGAGTTCGGGTATACAGTTAACATGGGACAGCACAAATAATAGATGGAACATAAATTAGTAGAATGAGGGTTGTCAATTGGGACGGTTCTGATTGACAACCTAGCGTCAAGCCTAAGATTGTATGAACACAAATGACGCTTCGGTTACAGACTTAAAAACCATCCTCAGACAGGTTCCCTTGATAAATGCAATTGGTTAAATAAAAACCAACAAGTAGTTGTAAATTAATAAAAAAGTTGATATACTATTAAAGACAAGTATATCAACTTTTTTTAAAGGAGGAATAATATATGCAAGGAATAGGAATTGGTGAAAGTGATTTTAAAATGCTAAGAATGAAGGATTATTATTTTATAGATAAATCATTATTTATAAAACACATTATAGATGATGCAAGTAAAGTAACATTAATAACAAGGCCAAGAAGATTTGGTAAAACTTTAAATATGAGCATGTTAAGGTATTTTTTTGACTGCAAAATAAAAGATAGTAAAGAGCTATTTAAAGGATTAAAAATTATGGAAGAAGAAGAAAAATATACATCAAAACAAGGAAACGTACCATGTATATATATGACATTTAATGGTGTACGCGGTCGTAATTATGAAAACATGATATTAAGCTTAAAAACAGAATTGAATGAATTATTTATAGAACATGTAGACTTACTAAAAAGCGAAAAATTATTAGAAGTAGACAAAGAAATGTTTAATACAGTATTAAATTTAAAAGCAAACGAAGTAGAAATTATAAATGCATTAAAATTATTATCAAGATTATTATATAAAGAATACGACAAACCAGTAATGTTATTTTTAGACGAATATGATGTGCCACTTCAAAATGCATATGTTGGAGATTTTTATGATGAAGCTATACAGTTTTTTAGAGACTTTTATGGACGTACATTCAAAGACAATCCATATTTAGAAAAAACAGTCATAACAGGAGTATCAAGAGTAGCAAAAGAGAGTATATTCAGCGGAGCAAATAATTTTAAAGTATTTACAGTATTAGATAATGATTTTAGTGAAGACTTTGGAATAACACAAGAAGAAATGACAAAGTTAATAAAAGATTTTAATATAGAAGAAGATGAAGAAGAGATAAAAAGGTGGTACGATGGTTATATAATTGGAAACACTGAAGGAATATATAATCCATGGAGCATATTGAATTATCTAACAGATAGAAAGCTAATACCATATTGGGTAAATACCAGCTCAAATGACTTGATAAAACTAATATTAAAAAATTCTGAAACAGTAAAAGAAAAAATTGAAAGACTACTAAAAGATGAAGCAGTAGAGGTAAAAATCAACTTAGAAACAGTAATTCAAGGAATAGAGCAAAATGAAGATAATATATGGGGATTATTATTGGGAACTGGATATTTAAAAGTAGTTGAAACAGTTAATCTATCAGAAGGAATATATAAAGTAAAATTAGTAAATGCAGAAATAAAATTATTATTTAGTGGAATTATAAGAGACTGGTTTAGCAATAAAGTAATAGGAAATGACTTAAACAGCATAATGAAGGATTTAGTAACATTAAATTTAAGTGAGTTTGAAAAGAAATTCAGAATATTAACAATGCAAATGTTTAGTTATATGGATGTAGGCGAAAATACAGCCGAAAACTTTTATCATGCATTTGTGCTAGGAATGTTGGTATCGTTAAAAGATACTTACTATGTAAATTCTAATAGAGAATCTGGACTAGGAAGATATGATATCATGCTAGAACCAAAAGATAAAAAAGCAAACAGTTTTGTAATGGAATTTAAAGTATTAGAAGATATGGAAGAAAAAACAATAGAAGAAACAATAGCAAATGCAAAAAAACAAATAGAAGAAAAGCAATATGAAGAAAACTTAAAAGAAAGAGGATTTACTAATATAACAAAAATGGTTTTTGCATTCAATGGAAAAGAAGTAAAATTAGAAACATACTAAAGATATGTAGACAAGACACCATACATAAAAAAATAGAAGACTTGAGCGACAAAACAATAATGTTTTTCCGACCAAGAAAATTTGGAAAAAAATTATTTACAAGTGTACTAGAAAATGGTACGAAATACTAAAAGATTTAATGATATATTTGGATTTACAGATGTAAACATAGATAGAACAAAAGGCTACCATTCTGTTATGATAGAGTTTAAATATTAAAAAAAGGCAGAAGCCAATTTACTGGAAGTAAAACAAATGAGCAAGTATATTAAGTTACCGCTAGAACAAAATATTGAAATGAAATTGCACAAAATATTGAAATAATTCTGTTAATATTATATAATAAACATTGAGAGGTGTTAAGTTATGGAATATATAACAAGAATTGTAGATAAAGAAATAAAGAAAAAATTATCAACTATGGGTGCAATTGAAATAAAAGGTCCAAAATGGTGTGGAAAAACAACTAGTGCTATGCAAGTAGCAAAAAGCAAAGTAGAAATGCAAAATCCTGAAAAAGGAAAAGAATACAAAGAATTAGCATTAACAAAACCATCACTATTACTTGAAGGAGAAAAGCCAAGGTTAATAGACGAATGGCAAATAGTTCCAAGCTTATGGAATGCTGTAAGATATGATGTTGACAAAACAAGTAATAGAGGACAGTACATATTAACAGGATCTGCTACACCAAACGATACAGATGAAGAATATCTACATAGTGGCGTAGGCAGATTTGCAATAATTAATATGAAGCCATTTACTTTATATGAAAGCAAAGATTCAAATGGAAAAATTTCTTTAAAAGATGTTTTTAACAAAAAAGCAAACATTGATGGAATAAAATCCAATATAACCTATGAAAGATTGGCATATCTTATTTGTAGAGGAGGATGGCCTGCATCTATTGATTTACCTGACGATGCTGCATTAGAAATTGCAAAAAACTATATAGATGTATTGTGTGAAAGTGATATTTCAAAAGTTGATAATAGAGTAAGAAATCCAAGACTTACACGCAATATATTAAGAAGTTATGCAAGACAAGTATCAACAATAGACTCTGATAAATCTCTTTATCAAGATGTCATAGCTAATTACAATGAAGTAACGGATAGAACGATTATAGATTATATACATGTACTTGAAAGATTGCATATAATTGAAGAAATAGAAGCATGGAATCCAAATATTAGAAGTAAAACTGCAATAAGAACTGCAAAGAAAAAATCAATGGTTGATCCATCTTTGGCAGTAGCATCATTAGGAGCTTCTCCAAGAGATATAATGCTTGATGTTAATACTTTTGGATTATTATTTGAAAATTTAGTAGATAGAGATTTAAGTGTATATGTAAATAGTATTGGTGGCTATGCTCAACATTATAGAGATAGATATGGTTTAGAGTGTGACTGTATACTACACTTAAATGATGGTAGATATGGACTAATAGAGGCAAAACTGGGTGGTGTAGAACACATCAAAGAAGGAGAGAAACATCTTTTAGAATTAAAAAAATTAATTAATGCAAATAAAAGAATGAAAGAGCCGGAATTCTTAATGGTAATAACTGGATTTACAGATATTGCTTATACTACAAATAACGGTGTAATGATTGTTCCTTTAGGATGTTTAAAAGAATGAGGTTGTCAATTGGGACGGTTCTGATTGACAACCTTGCACATAAAAACTAACAAACAGTGGTTACTGCTCAATCAAACGACATTGTTTACATTGACCGATAACACACTTAACAGATTATCACTCATTTAAATAGCAAGAAATCTCTTGACAAAAGCACCTCTTTCGACTATAATAATACTAGATATTATTATAGTCGAAAGAGGATATTTTATGGAATATATAAAAAGAAATTGTGAAAATATAATAAAAAAGCAAGAAAAAATGTTTAAATCAATCCTTATTACAGGAGCAAGGCAAGTAGGCAAAACAACTATGTTAAGAAAAATAAAACCAGATATAAATTATATTACATTAGATGATATGTTATTAAAACAAATGGCTATAGAAGATCCAAATTTATTTTTAAAATCTAATTCAGCTCCAATAATAATTGATGAAATACAATATGCTCCAGATTTATTAAAATATATAAAAATTGCTGTTGATAATAGTGATAAGAAAGCACAATTTTACTTAACTGGTTCACAGCAGTTTGAATTAATGCAAGGAGTAAGTGAAAGTTTAGCAGGAAGAATTGGAATTGTAAATTTACTTGGTTTAAGTTTAAGAGAAATCAAAGGAATAGATTTTAATGAACCTTTTTTACCTACAGAAACTTACATAAACGCAAGAAAAAAATATGATGAGTCTATTTCTTATGATGAAGTCTGGGAAATAATCCATAAGGGATCTATGCCTGCAATGTATGATAAAAATGTTGATTTTGATATGTATTATGCAACGTATGTAAATACTTACATAGAACGAGATGTAAGAAATTTAACTCAAGTAGGAGATACATTAAGTTTTCTAAAATTTATGACAGCACTATCAAGTAGAATTGGACAGCTATTAAATTTAAACAATATTGCAACAGAAGTTGGCATATCTATTCCAACAGCACAAAGATGGCTTTCTATTTTAGTAGCATCAAATATTATATATATATTAGAACCTTATTATACTAATATCATGAAAAGAGCAGTAAAAACTCCAAAAGTGTATTTTTTAGATACTGGATTGGCTGCATATTTAACAAAATGGAAAAATAAAGATGTATTAGAAGCTGGAATAATGTCAGGTAATTTTTTTGAAAATTATGTTATTGTGGAAATACTAAAAAGCTATTATAATTCTGGAGAATTAAGACCACCTGTATACTTTTATAGAGACAAAGAAAAAAAAGAAATTGACTTAATAATTGAAGAAAATGGTAAATTATATCCAATAGAAATAAAAAAATCAGCTAATCCGACAAAGGAAATGATTTCAAATTTTAAGGTATTAGAAAAAGCGAATGAAGTTGGAGAAGGCGCAATTATCTGTATGTATGACAAAGTTCTTAGTTTGGATGATAAAAATAGAATTATACCATTTAAATATTTATAATGAAAATTGTAAGGTTGTCAATTGGGACGGTTCTGATTGACAACCTAGCACAAGCCTGAGATTGTATTGAACACAAATGACGCTTTTGTGGACGGGCTCAAAAAGCATCATCGGACGTGTCCACTTAACAAATGCAGTTGACCAAATAAAAATTAACAAACAGTTGTAAATTAATAAAAAAGTTGATATACTATTTAAAGAAAAGTATATCAACTTTTTATTAAATTGAATCTGGAGGTGCAGTAATGTTAAAAAGATTACCTAATGGAATAAGTAACTATGAAAAATTAATAGAAGACGGATATTATTATGTAGATAAAACGATGTATATAGAAAAACTAGAACTATTATCAAATCCAACTATAATGTTTTTAAGACCCAGAAAATTTGGTAAAACCCTATTTACAAGCGTATTAGAAAATTACTATGATGTGCTAAAAAGTGATAAATTTGAAGAACTATTTGGAGGAACATACATAGGGAAAAATCCGACAAAAATAAAAAACAGCTATCACATTTTAAAATTTAACTTTTCAGGGATAAATACAGAAACAGAAGAAACTACAATGAAAGGCTTTAAAAATAGTGTTGTAGAATCAATAAAGTTATTTGTTGGTAGATATAATATAGATTTTTATATAAATCCAGAGCAAGAATCAGAAGAAATCCTCGATAGTTTATTTACAGCATTTTCATTACAAAAAGCCTCTGAAAAAATATATGCAATTATAGACGAATATGACCATTTTGCCAATGAACTATTAAGCTTTAATACAAAGCAATTTAAAAACCTAGTATCAAAAAATGGACGAGTAAGAAAATGGTACGAAATACTAAAAAAAGGAACAGAAACAGTAGTAGACAGAATATTTATAACAGGAGTAGCACCAATAACATTAGATAGCTTAACATCAGGATTTAATATCTCAAAAGATATAACTAGAGATGAAAGATTTAATGAAATGTTTGGATTTACAAGACAAGAAGTCATAGATTTAATGAATATACAAAATTTATCAAAAGAAGAACAAGAAAAAATATTACCAATAATGAAAGAAAACTATGATGGATATAGATTTGCCTTAAATGCAAAAGAAAAAATGTATAATTCAAATATGTGTCTATATTTATTATCGGATTATATTGGTCTTGGTAGAATGCCAGAAAGTTTAATAGATGTAAACATAGCAAGTGATTATTCAAAGCTTTCAAAAATGATAAGCATATGCAAAGGTGAGCAAAAGAAAAGCATAATGGAAAAAACAATATCAGGAGAAGGAATAGTAAGCGAAATAATAGAAAAGTTCAACCCAGAAATAGGTTTTGGAGATCAAGAATTAATATCAATGCTATTTTATTTAGGATATTTAACGATATCAGGAGATAGATTAGGAAGACCAGAATTAAAAATTCCAAACAAGATAATGAAACAATTATATGCTGAATACTTTTTAGAGAGTGTAGACAAAGACTTAAGTTTAAGAATCTCTCAGGACGATTATACTATAATGGCAGAAGAATTAGCATACGAGGGAAGAATAGATAAAATAGTGGAAGTTTTAACAAATTACTTAAATAATTTATCAAATAGAGACTATCAAAAATTTGATGAAAAATATGTAAAAATATTATTTTATTCAATAGTTATGAACCTAAAATCAGTATATTGGGTAAAATCAGAGTTTGAAGTAAATAGAGAATATCCTGATTTGTTACTAATACCAAGAGATTTAGATAAAGGATATAAATCTATAATGATAGAGTTTAAATATCTAAAAAAAGGAGAAGAAAATAATCTAGCAGAAAAACAAAAGCAAGCAAAAGAACAAATAGAGCGATATAGCCAATATGATGAAATGCAGGATATAGAGAACTTGCATAAATATACTGTTGTAGCAGTGGTTGATGAAATTTATGTAGAGAAAATAGGTTAGCAACTTTGAAATTAAATAAACTTTTAGGAAACTTTTAGGGACAGGTCCGAAAAGTTTTTAATGCTCAGAAATGCTCAACGAAATGACGTATATTAGCTATAAGCAAAATGGTAAAATATGACATAAACATATTGACATTATATTCATGCGCGTGGTATAATTTTTACACCATGCGCATGGTAATAATATAAACTGGGAGGTGAAAAATATTGACCTTAGAGCAAATAGGTAAAATTCTATTGGATATGCAACAGCATGATCAAAAAAGAGATGAATTACTATTAAAGCTTGACAAAAGAATGGACAACCTTGAAGAAAATTTTGCAGAAATGAAAGCTGAATTTGCAGAAATGAAAGCTGAATTCGAAGGAATAAAAGTTGAATTTGCAGAAATGAAAACTGAATTTGCAGAAATGAAAACTGAATTTGCAGAAATGAAAACTGAATTTGCAGAAATGAAAGCTGAATTTGCAGAAATGAAAGCTGATTTCGAAGGAATAAAAGTTGATTTCGCAGAAATTAAAACTGATTTTGTAGGAATAAAAGAAAAATTTTCTGAACTAAGTGAAGAGACAAGAAGAATTTCAGGTTGTGTTGCAGTAATAGAGCAAGTTCATGGCGATAAAATCCAAGCGATTTATGAAGGATTTAAAGGTAATTTATCAAAATTTGATTCTGTAGAAAAAAGATTTTTATCAAATGAAGAAAGATTAGATAATCATACTTTTAGAATTATAAATTTAGAATCTCAAGTTGCAAATCAATAGTTTATGACAAAATAGTCTATGGTTTATTTCAAGTTAGAAATTAGCCATAGGCTATTTTAATTGTTAATGGTCGAATAATGGGTTAGCACTAACGAAAAAAATACAAGAGCAATCTTGCATTTTTTTTTTGTCTATAGTACAATAAAAAAGGCAATAATAAAAGCAAGGAAATTTAGCATTAAAAGATTTCTTGCATATTGGGGAGGAATACAGATGAAGAATAAAATAATAAAAGAAAGTCAATCAGGAATAACATTAATAGCGCTTGTTATAACTATAATTGTACTATTAATTTTATCAGGAATATCGGTTGCATACTTAACGGGCGATAATGGTATATTGAAACGAGGATTACAGGCAAAACAAGTAACAGAAGAAAAAGAAGTTCAAGAAGAAGTAATGGAAAAATGGTATGAAGTTGAAAGAAAAAGTATCGGAAATGACTATACTACTAATCAGAAGATAGAGATGCTTAAAAATAAGCTAGGACAAGATGCAAACATAAGCATTAATGGCAATATATTAACAGTAAAATATAAAGGTATTATTACAGAAATAAAAATCTAAAAAAATAAACATTTTTTTAGATAATTCGTTGACATTTTTATTCTGTTATGATATAACCTCAATATAAACAAATGAATAAAAAACAAAGGAGGGGAGACTAAATGGAAAAAAGAGCAAAAGAGAACAACAATACAACAATGATAGTTATTGCAGTTATAGCTGTAATAGTAGTAATTGCTATTGTAATTGCTTTGGTTGCTACAAGAGGAAATAAAAATGAAGGCAGTACAAACATATCAGCAGAACAAGCACAAAGTGATAACAATTCTAGACTAGCACAAGTACAAGAAAAAATTGATGCTCAAGAAAAAGTTATTAACGATTTAAATGAAAAACTTTCACCATTAGTTGAAGAGCGTACAAAATTAGAAGAAGAATTAATGCAGTTAACTTCATCAGATACAGAAGTAACAGAAGCTCCTGCAGAAGAAGTCCCTACAGAAGAAGCTCCTGTAGAAGAAAATACTGAAGCAACAGAAGCTGAATAATAGATTGGTTATAGGTGTTCCACAAAACCTAAATTTATACGAGGAGAAAATAAAATGGCAGAAAAAACAAAAGGTAAATCATTAAATCTTGTTTATGTAATTATTGCAATTGTTGTTGTAATAGCAGTTGGATTTGGAATTTTTAAATTGGCATCTAATAGCTCAAGCAATATTACAATAAGCGATAAAGATTCAAGTGAAGTTAAAACAGAAAAAATTCAAAAAAAGATAGAAGCTTTAAATAAAGAAATAGAAGATTTAAATAATAAAATAAATCCTGAACTTGAAAAACTAAATGGTTTATATGAAGAATATGTTAATATAATGAATGAATATCAAACAGGTGAACCAAACGTAACTCCAGAGGAGCAAGAAGCAGCTCAAGCTGAGACTAATGCTGAAGATGCTCAACCAACAGAATAAAACCAATAAGGAAGATAAAAAAGATATATATTAAAAAATATATATCTTTTTTTTTGGGAATATTTTTGTACAAGCAACATATAATATATAATACAACTGCGTTTTAGCAAAAATATCCAGAAATAGGTAAATTTGACAAAGATTTTTTTATGTGTTAAAATGAATATGTTGTTAAAGGAGGTAATTGATTTTTATGAAAAATGTAAAAATCATTTGTGCAAGCATAATACTGGTATTCCTATCGGGAGCAGGGGTTATAGCTATGACAACACAAAGAGAAAATATAAAAATAACTTTAGCCAATGGATACGAAATGACAGTGCCAACTTCAAAAACAAAAGTAGCTGATATATTAGCTGAAAATAAAATAATTGTTGCTGAAGATGAAAAGGTTTCACCAGATTTAAGTGAAGATGTTACAGAAGGAAAAACAATTACTATAACAAATAAATCTGTTCAAGAAGTTCAAATTGCAAAAATATCAGAAGAGGGTGTAAAGGCTTCTTTAGATGATTTGTTAAATAATTATACACCTATTGTTGAAAAAAGATGGACTGAACAAGTAGCAATTCCTTTTGAAACTGTTACAAAAAATGCAGAGGACGAATCTGAAGATACTAAAAACAGAGTAGTTCAAGAAGGCGAAGATGGTATAAAAGAAGTTACATATAGAGCAAAATTCCAAAATGATGTAGAGCTTGAAGGTACTAGAACAGTTGAATCTGAAAATGTTGTTAAAGAACCTGTTGACAAAATTGTTCAAGTACAAAAAAAGGTTACAGCAAGAGCTAGTACTATAGCAAGATCTTCAATTTCAGGAAGTGTTTCTGAATATGTTGAGTATGCTCAAGCAAAATGCTATAGCTATGGTTGGACAGAAAATGATGTTGATTGCTTAGTAAGTTTATGGAATAGAGAAAGTGGATGGAATCCAAATTCTTATAATGCAAGTTCTGGTGCTTATGGAATTCCTCAAGCTTTGCCTGCAAGTAAAATGGCATCTGCAGGTTCAGACTATATGACTAATTACAAGACTCAAATTAATTGGGGTATTGGATATATAAAATCTAGATATGGATCACCAAGCGCTGCTTGGGCTCATTCACAAAGAACAGGTTGGTATTAAAAAAATTGGTAACCACAGATAATGTGGTTACCAATTTTTATTTGGAGGCGAGTATCGGAGTCGAACCGATCATCAGAGTTTTGCAGACTCGTGCCTTACCGCTTGGCTAACTCGCCGTGATGTGGTTGTCAATCAGAACCGTCCCTATTGACAACCTCTCTAAAAAAATAATGGAGCGGGAAACGGGGCTCAAACCCGCGACCTCTGCCTTGGCAAGGCAGCGCTCTATCAACTGAGCTATTCCCGCAACTGCTTTATTATAATAACACGTTAAAAATTGATTGTCAAGTATTTGAAAAATTTAGCTAAAAAATCTTTTAGATAATTAAAGCAGTTCTTTTTTTCTATTCCTATTTTATTCACAATATCAAAATTTAGAACGGTATCTTTATTAATTATAACTTGTAAATTTCCTATTGTTGTGTTTTCCACCAAAGGGGCATCAAATGTGTATTTACAGTTTATTAATGTACTAATATTGTTTATACTTTCTTTTGGTATAGGATATTGTTTATAGTTTATGTTTGGAATTTCTAAATCTATGTTATTTGTAATTCCTTTATTTATTTTGAATTTTGAAATGTTCTCTTTTTTCCATTTTGAAAAATTTTCATTTACTATTTTTTCTATATCAAACATCTGATATTTTTTGAAAGCATATTCTATTAGTTTGATACTATCCTGTGTTCTAAATTTTTTTGTATCAGCTCCAAGAACCACGCAAATAATGTCTAAATTATCACGTTTACATGCCGTAACTAAGCAACGATTAGCCCCATTGGTAAAGCCTGTTTTTACACCATATACGCCATTTAAATTTCCAAGTAATTCGTTAGTATTGCTGATTGATTTAGGATTTCCGTTTATAGTAACAGTGTGATTTTTGGTTTCTACGAAATTTGCAAAGGTTTGGTTTTGAAGTGCATAATTTGTTAATAGTGCAAGCTCATAGGCAGTTGTGTAGTGATTGTCATTATCTAGCCCATGGGGAGTTACAAAGTGTGTATTGACCAGGTTTAACGATTTTGCTTTTTCATTCATCATGTCTGCAAAACCTTCTATACTGCCACCTACGTGTTCAGCTAGTGCAACTGCAGTGTCATTGCCTGATTTTAGTAATAGCCCATAGAGTAAATCACATACTGTTATTTTGTCTCCTTCGCTAATACCTAGTGTTGAACCACCTGTTGCTGCTGCTTTTTTTGATATTGTTACTGTGCTATATAAATCTGCATTTTCTATTACAACAATTGCTGTCATTATTTTTGTTGTTGAGGCCATTTTTCGCACATCATATTCGTTTTTGCCATATAAAACGGATTTTGTCGTTCTTTCAAGGACAATAGCAGACCTTGAATTTATGTCTGGAATATTGCTTGCGTTTGATGATACTTCTGCAAGTTCTTGCTTGATTTGTGTGAGGTCAATTTGTTCTTCGTCAATGTTATTTGCGTATACTATTGTAGAAGCTAAAAAGATAAAAATAATTGTTATTTTATAGATTTTTTTTAGATTCAATTTTCTTCACCTGTAATATGTATATTATTTTTTGTTCAATGGTATGAGTTTTTACTAAAAATAATGTAAGATATTTACATAATATAGGTTTACAATAGATATGTCACAATAATATATAAAAAAGGAAATACCAAATATGATATAATGTTTTTAACCACAAAAACTCATATCGAAAGAAGGTATTTCCTATGAATAGTATAACACAAGATATATTATATAAG
>JAFWKV010000035.1 GCA_017511265.1 Clostridia bacterium
AGGCAATGTATATGAATGCTAAAGCTTACACTGAAGTATGTGAAATTTTAAAATATATTCCTGAAGAAGACTACAACAAAATTCCAAAAGATTATATACAGATATTAGAAAAAAATAAAGATAAAAATTATATGTTTAAATTAGACGAGAAAAAAACATTAGAAAAACAACATATACTAAGGGAAACCAAAATAATTTTAGCAGTAATATATAAAAAATATTGGGCAACACCAGAAGAACAGAAAATTATTAATAAAAAAATCAAATTTGATATTGAACAAAGCGAAATAAAAAAACAAGAAAAATATAAAACAAATGATATTTTTAAAAAAGATTAATATAAAAAATATAATCTTACAAATATAGAAAAGGCAAAGGTTGTGAAACAAAAAATGAAAGATGAACAAATACTAAAAACATTGCGTAATATCATAGAATATATAGATATAGCCCCTTCATCATTTGCAGAAGAATATGGTTTTAATGAAGAAGAGATAGGAGATATTGTATTAGATAAACAAGTAGATACAATAGTAAAAATATTAAAGGAAAAGTGTAATGGATATAAATTTACTGCTCAAAATGTAAGAAGGCTTATTAAAAAATCAAATGATGAACAAAACGTACTATATCTTGTTGCAGCAACAAAAAATGCTGAATTTATAAAATATTATGTAAGAAAAACAAAGCTTAGAACCGACTATAAAGTAGATTTAGCGATATTTTTAGGAGACAAAGAGTTTATACAAGAATGTATTGAGAAAAAAGAATTTACAACAAGCAGTAAAGTCAGATTGATAAAAGCGATGGGATCAGAATATATAAAACAATATTTATCAGACATAAGTAAAGACTACATAGCATTATATCAGAAAATAGAATTGATTATTGCAACAGAAGACTCAGAGTATATACAAAATTTCATAAAAAAATCTAGAGAATCTATAGAAGATGAAAAACTTATAAGACTTATACTAGCAACAAAAGACGAAAAATATATTGATAAATGTATTAAAGATAGTAGAATTGAACTTGCAGATAAACTAATATTAATAAAAGAACTTGCAAAAAGAAAAAATAATTCACAAATTATTTATCAATATATGAAAGAATTAGAAAATCAATTAGATGAAAGAGCAAAAAAAGTATTGACAATAATAATTAATGATATAGAACATAAAGAATACACAGAAACAAAAAAAACAAATAAAAAAAATAAAATAACAATACCACCTCAAATGACAGTAGGGATAGAAATTGAGTCCATAGGCAAATACGCAGAAGCCTTGCAAAATGTGCAAATAGGTAAATGGACAGGAAAAAAAGATGCATCATTAAGCGATTATGAATCTCGAGGATATTGTGGGTTAGAAGTAGTCTCACCAATACTAAAAAATGACGGACAAATGGAAAGAAGTATAGAAAATATCTGTTCTTTACTAAAAGAATCAGGACAAAAAATAAAAGAAATATGTGGAGGTCATATCCATATAGGAGCAGACTATTTAACAACAACAGACTCAATGGTTAATTTCTTATATTTATTAGAAAACTCTGAAGACTTTTTATATATTATGGCAAATGAAGAAGGAGAAATCCCAAGAAAAGCAACAATGTATTATGCAGAACCTTTTACATCAAAACTAGATAAATCCTTAAAAAGAAAGAGAATTAAATTAGATGTAGATATGGATTTTGAAAAGTTTAGAAAAGAGGTTGGGAAAATACAAAATAAAAATAGATATATAGGGGTAAACTTCTACAATCTAAGTAATAAAAGAAATACAATAGAATTTAGAATGCCAAATGGTACATTAAATGCAAAACAATGGATAGAAAATATAAACTTATTTGGAGGATTGGTAAAAGCTGCTGAAGATATAATGGTAATCCAATCAAAAAATGAAACTGAAAGAACAATAGAAGAAAATAAAAAACTGCAATTGTTTTATATACTTCCAAAATTAAATGATGAAGAAAGATTAAATGCAATCCTAAAATTAGCAATTGAGGGTGATAAAACACCTTATATTACAAGATATAACATAAATAGGGAATTAATAAATCTATATGGAGATAAATCTTTTGATAATCAGTTTGTATTAAAAAAGGGAATGATAAAACCAAGAGACATAGGAAGATTTGTTTTTACAGGAAAAGATGCTGTTACAACAGAAGAACTAGTACAAGCAGAAAAAGAAATAAACAGTATTTTACAATTGGAAAAAAGCCAAGAAATCTAAATAAATATTTACTTTTAACACAAATTACTATATAATATAGCTACTAAAAATATAAAGGAGAGAGAAAAATGCAAGAAAATAAAAATCAAGAACAAGAAATTGATTTAAATGAATTAATGAAGATAAGAAGAGAAAAATTAAAAGAATTACAAGAGCAAGGAAAAGATCCATTTGAAATAACAAAATTTAATCGTACAAATACAGCAGGAGAAATAAAAGCAGACTATGATAATTTTGAAGAAAAAGATGTAACAGTTGCAGGAAGAATAATGGCAAAAAGAATAATGGGGAAAGCATCATTTTGCACAATACAAGACTGTGACGAAAAAATCCAAAGTTATGTAAGCATAAACGATTTAGGAGAAGAAAGTTACAAAGCCTTTAAAACATTTGATATTGGGGACATTATAGGAATAACAGGATTTGTATTTAAAACAAGAACAGGAGAAATATCAGTTCATGCAAAAGAAGTAACCTTACTTTCAAAATCATTAAGACCACTACCTGAAAAATTCCACGGATTAAAAGACCCAGACTTACGTTATAGACAAAGATATACAGATTTAATAGTAAATCCAGAAGTAAAAGAAAGCTTTATTTTAAGAAGCAAAATAATAAGCAAAGTAAGACAAATAGTAGAAGAAGAGGGATATTTAGAAGTTGAAACTCCAGTATTAAACACAATATCAGGTGGAGCAACAGCTAGACCATTTATAACTCACCATAACTCATTAAATATAGATATGTATTTAAGAATAGCGTTAGAATTAAACCTAAAAAGATTAATAGTAGGTGGATTTGACAAAGTATATGAAATAGGTAGAGTATTCCGTAATGAAGGGATGGACATAAGACATAACCCAGAATTTACAATGATGGAGCTATATGCAGCATATGAAGACTTTCACGATATGATGGATATAGTAGAAAAAATATTTTCTAGATGTGCACAAGATATACTAGGAACAACCAAAATTACATATCAAGGACAAGAGATAGATTTAGCACCAGGCTGGAAAAGAATAACAATGGTAGATTCTATAAAAGAAGCTTGTGGAGTTGACTTTAATGAAATAAAAACAGACGAAGAAGCAGTTGCATTAGCAAAAGAAAGAGGAATAGAAATACCAGATAAAACAAAAGAAACAAGAGGAGATGTAATTAGCTTATTCTTTGATGAATATGTTGAAAAAACACTTATACAACCAACATTTATTTATGAATACCCAGTAGAAATTTCCCCACTTGCTAAAAAATGCCCAAATAATAAAGCAATGACAGAAAGATTTGAAGTATTTATTGGTGGTAGAGAATATGGAAATGCATTTTCAGAATTAAATGACCCAATAGATCAATATGAAAGATTTAAAAAGCAAGTTGAGGCAAAAGAAGCTGGTGATGAAGAAGCGGCTGATATGGATGAAGATTACATTCAAGCTTTAGAAATTGGTTTACCACCAACAGGAGGATTAGGAATAGGAATAGATAGATTAGTAATGCTTCTTACAGATGCAGATTCAATAAGAGATGCTTTATTATTCCCTACAATGAAGCCTATTCAATAGAACATATAATAATTAGTACATATAAGATATTTTAAGATATTTGATGAAAGAGAAAATGTAAAATAAAGGAGGATAATATGGAAAACGAATATTTAAGTTTTCTACAAAAAGTAGATAAAGAAGAAGGAACAAGAGAAGAATTTTTACCAATATGGGAAAAATTCAAACAAGAATTAAACAAAGGAACAATAAGAGTAGCACAAAAAGACGAACAAAATAATTGGAAAGTAAATGTATGGGTAAAAAAATTCATTCTATTAGGCTTCAAATTTGGAGAAGTAAAAAAATTTGAAGAAGGATATATAGACAAAGACACAATGGGAGAAAGAAAAATATCTGTATCAGAAGGAGTAAGAACAGTATCACCTACAACATCAATGAGAGACGGAATTTATTTAGGAAAAGGAGTTACATTTATGCCACCATGCTATGCAAATATAGGTGTATACATAGATGATGGTTCAATGGTAGACTCATGTGCAATAGTTGGGTCATGCGCACAAATAGGAAAAAACGTACACGTAGGAGCAGGAGCAATAATTGGAGGCGTATTAGAACCAGTAGGAGCAGTACCAGTAATTATAGAAGACAATGTTTTCATAGGAGCAGGATCATCAGTAACTGAAGGAACAATAGTTAAAAAAGGAGCAGTAATAGCATCAGGAGTAAATATTACAGGAAGTACTCCCGTATATGACGTAGTAAACAATACAATAATTACACCAAATGAAAATGGTCAAATTGTAATTCCGGAAGAAGCTGTTGTTGTACCAGGAACTAGAACCATAAAAAGTGAATTTGAAGTAGGTCTTGCTATATCTACACCAATTATAAAAAAATATGGTGGAAAGGTTGAACTAGAAGATTTATTAAGACCTTAGTGCTGTTTTTTGGGACGGGGTAAAAAAACAGCATTTTACATAAAAAATATAAAAAGAGAATAAAAATAGGTGCTGTTTTTTTACCCCGTCCCAAAAAACAGCACCTAGGAGGAAAAGCATGGCAAATGTAAATGAAAATTTTTTCGATTTGAAAAACAGTCATGTATTTGAGACAGTTTTAAAAAAGAAAAACGAATATTTAGAAAAAAATCCAAATTGCAAACTTATTCATTTAGGTATAGGAGATGTAACACTTCCACTTACCAATAGTGTAATTAATGCTATGCATAAAGCAGTAGATGAATTAGGGAAAAAAGAGACTTTTAGAGGATACGGCCTAGTACCAGGATATGACTTTTTAAGAAAAAAGATAAGTGAATATGAATATCAAAAAAGAGGAATAGATATTTCTTCAAATGAAATATTCATTGCAGATGGAACTAAAAATGATGCAGGAAATATAATAGATTTATTTTCAGAAAATAATATTGTTGCAATAACAGATCCGGTATATCCAGTATATAGGGATACAAATATAATGTTTGGCAGGCACAAAATAATATATTTAGAATGTACTGAAAAAAATAATTTTATACCACAATTACCTAAAGAAAAGGTGGACATGATTTATTTATGTTGTCCTAATAACCCTACAGGCTCAGTGTTAAAAACAAAAGATCTACAAAAGTGGGTAAATTATGCTAAGGAGAATAACTCTATTATATTATACGATTCTGTATATGAAAGCTTTATAACAGAACCTGATGTGCCACACAGCATATACGAAATAGAAGGAGCCAAAGATGTAGCAATTGAATTTAGAAGCTTTTCAAAATTAGCGGGCTTTACCGGAGTAAGATGTTCATTTATGGTCATACCAAATGAAGTAAATTTATATAATAAATCAAATGAGAAAGTAAAAATACAAAATTTATGGCTACGTAGACAAAGCTCAAAGTTTGGAGGAGTATCTTACATTACACAAAGAGGGGCAGAAGCAATATATTCAGAAGAAGGAATGCAAGAGGTCCACAATAATGTAAAATATTATTTAGAAAATGGAAAGTACATAAAAACTGAATTAAAAAAAATAGGTTTTACAGTATATGGAGGAACAAATTCACCATATTTATGGGTAAAAGTTCCAAAAGGTGAAACATCATGGGGCTTTTTTGATAAGCTGTTAAATGAAGCAAATGTTATTACAACACCAGGTTCAGGATTCGGAAAATGTGGAGAAGGCTTTATACGTATTACATCATTTGGAAGTAAAGAAGAGAGTAAGGAAGCTATTAGAAGAATTGCGAAAGTTGTCAATGTGGATTGAGATGCTGTTTTTTGGGACGGGGCAAAAAAACAGCACTCTACCCAAGTAGCAAAATTTTAATTTAAAGTTTTAAGATGCTGTTTTTTTACCCCGTCCCAAAAAACAGCACAAATCTAAGAAAGGATTATTTAAATTGAAAATTGATGAAAATATAAAAAAGCTAGCACCAAGCATAATGCAAGACAAAGATTTCTTTTGGAATCATCCAGAAGCAGGTTTTAAAGAATTTGAAACATCAAAATATATAATAAAAAGACTACAAGAGATAGGATTTACAGAAATACATACAGAAATAGCTAAAACAGGTGTAGTAGCAATACTACGCGGAAAAACAGAACATCCATGCATATTATTAAGGTCAGATATGGATGCTGTATGTATGGACAATAATGGAAGAATGAAACATACATGTGGACATGATGCTCACATGTCTATTTTACTTGCAGTTGCTGAGTTATTATTTAAAAATAAAGATAAATTGAAGGGCACAGTAAAGATTTTATTCCAACCAGCTGAAGATGACATCGGTGGAGCAAAACCAATGATAGATGAAGGCGCTATGGAAAATCCAAAGGTTGATAAAGCATTTGGACTTCATGTATGGAGCGAGTTACCACATGGCACAATTGGCATAAAAGAGGGAGCAGTTATGGCATCGACAGATCCTTTTACAGTAAAAATAACTGGAAAAGGCGGTCATGCTGCTATTCCTGAAAAATGTATAGATCCAATCTATGCATCAAGTCAAATAATAGAAGAATTACATAACATGGATAAACAGTATAATAAAAAAGAAAGAAAAGTAGTTTTAGGAATTACTGCAGTTCATGGTGGTAGTGCAACAAATGTTATACCAGAAACCGTAGAAATGAAGGGAATTTGTAGAACATATGATAACCAAATTAGAATCGAACTAAAACAAAAACTACAAGAAAAAATGCAAGATATTTCTAAAGAGACAGGAGCAAAAATCAAATTAAAACATATTGAAGAAAGACCAGTTGTAGTAAATTCAGCAGAAGAATCACAAGTAATACAACAAATAGCAACAGAAATAGTTGGAATAGAAAATGTAGTAACAAATTACAAAACTATGTGTTCAGAAGATTTTTCATTTTTCTTACAAGAAGTTCCAGGAGCATTTGTGTTTATAGGATGTCAGCAAGAAGAATATTATCCACAACATAATGAAAACTTTAAAGTAGATGAAAAATCTATTTTATTAGGAGCGCAAATAATGTATAATATAGCAAAAAGGTATTTATACTAGGATATTAAATTAGCTACCAATAAAAGAAAATTTAGCCATAAGTGATAACTTTGAATCAAAGGAGAAAATTAATGTTTAATTTTGATAGAAGAACTATATATATAATAACAGCAGTATTATTTGCAGTAGCAATAATGCAATATGCATCAGATACAAGTAAATTATTAGCATTGCTATTAACTGCACCAGGAGTGCTAGTGGCAATAACATTTCATGAATTTGCACATGGTTTTGCAGCATATAAATTAGGTGATGATACAGCAAAAAATGATGGCCGACTTAGCCTAAACCCATTTGCACATTTAGACCCAATAGGAACACTAATGCTATTAGTTGCAGGCTTCGGGTGGGGAAAACCAGTAGAAGTTAATCCAAGAAATTATAATAGAAATATTTCTGTTGAAAAAGCAGATGCAATTGTTTCAATTGCAGGACCATTAATGAATTTTGCATTAGCATTTGTATTTTCGCTTATTTATTGTGCTATTTATAAATTCGCAAATAGTTTTGTATATACACAATTAGGTCAAATAATAACAAGTATGGTTTTTTATACTGTGCTTGTAAATATAGGACTTGGAACATTTAATTTGCTACCACTTCCACCATTAGATGGATCTAAAGTTATTATGCCATTTTTACCATTTAACGCAAAACAATGGTTTAGAAGCAATGAATATATTTTTTATATAGTTTTTTTAGCAATATATGTAACAGGCATTGCAAGTTGGGTAATTTCACCTGTTATCAATGCAATAGGCAATGGAATTTTGAGCTTAGCTGCATTAATATTTGGATTATAGATTGTGGAAATTAATAAATATTATAAATACGTAAATCTTGTATTTATAATATTTATTAATGCCATAAGTATAATTCAAAATGAAAGGAGCAAAAATGAAAGACATACTTACACTTGGAATTGAATCAAGTTGTGACGAAACCTCAGTAGCTGTAGTAAAAAACGGCAGAGAAATTTTATCAAATGTAATTGATTCACAAATAAAAATACACGAAAAATATGGTGGAGTAGTACCAGAAATAGCTTCAAGAAATCACATTGAAGCTATTTCGCGTGTTACAAAAAAAGCACTAGAAGATGCAAGAATAAACTTCAATGATATAGATGCGATAACACCAACATATGGACCTGGACTAGTAGGCGCATTGCTTGTTGGACTTTCATATGCAAAAGCACTTTCATTTGCTATCAACAAACCATTAGTCGGAGTAAACCATATACAAGGGCACATTGCAGCAAACTATATTACATATAAAGAATTAGAACCACCTTTTTTATGCTTACTTATATCAGGAGGAAATACACAACTAATACATGTAAAAGACTATACAGAATTTGAAATACTTGGGAAAACTCGTGATGATGCTATAGGAGAAGCATTTGATAAAGTAGCAAGAGTTGTTGGACTTGGTTATCCAGGTGGACCTAAAGTAGACAAGCTTGCAAAAGAAGGACAAGCTAATATTGAATTACCAAAGACTCACATAGATAATTTAGACTTTAGTTTTAGTGGAATAAAAACAGCAGTAATAAATTTAAATCACAATAAACCAGACATTAATAAAGCAGATTTATGTGCAAGCTTTCAAAAGACTGTAACTGAAATGCTTATTGAAAATACAAAAATGGCATTAAAACAAACAGGACTAAAAACACTTGCAATAGGTGGAGGAGTTTCTGCTAATAGTTATATTCGAAATGAATTTTTAAAACTAGAGCAAGAAAATATAAAAGTATATATGCCTGATATGAAGTTATGCACAGATAATGCAGCAATGATTGCATCAGCAGGCTATTATAATTTTGTACAAGGAAAACGTGATAAACTTGATTTAAATGCAGTACCAAATTTGAAATTATAGAAAGGAGAATCACATGGCAATATGGGCAATAGCAGATTTACACTTATCTTTTAACGAAGACAAGCCAATGGATATTTTCGGAGATAACTGGAAAAATCATGAAGAAAAAATTAAACAAGATTGGCTAGCAAAAGTTTCTGACAATGACTTGGTCTTATTGCCAGGCGATTTTTCATGGTCAATGTATTTAGAAGATACATTAAAAGATTTTGAATATTTAAATAATCTGCCAGGAAAAAAGATTTTACTTAAAGGAAATCATGATTACTGGTGGACGACTGTAACTAAAATGAGAGAATTTTTAGAAGAAAATAACTTTAAAAATATAGACTTTTTGCATAACAATAGCTATGAATATGACGGATACATTATTTGCCGGAACAAAAGGTTGGGCGTTATCTGGAGATGAAGCAGATGAAAAGTTAATTCAAAGAGAAATGATAAGACTTGAACTTTCTATTACAGATGGAATAAAAAAATATAGAGAAGACAAAGAAATTATAGTATGTATGCATTATCCACCAACAACGAAAAATGGAGAAATGAACTTTATAAACATTATGAAAAAATATAATGTGAAAAAATGTTTATATGGACACTTACATAGTGGCGCAATAAAAGATGCAGTTGAAGGCGAAGTAGAAGGAATAGAATTGAAGCTTGTCAGCTCAGATGGAGTAGGTTTTAAACTACAGAAAATTAATTAAGAATGGAGAAATAACTATGGAAGAAAGCTATTTGAATAAAATAAAATACGAAAAAATTGGAGAAGCGGAAGATAGTAAAGAACGCCAATTAAATTGGAACATAGCATTTGGTTTGCAGGCAGTAGATAATTTAACACCTTCAAAATATATGGTTGATTTAGCAACTGAAAATATTATAGGAACGAAGGATTACAATATAGTTGAAAAAGAAATAACAGAATACTATGAAAAAACTGACACACAACACATAAATAGAGATGAACAAGAAGCAGATAAGGTATCAGTAAGAATAGTTAAAATTTTAAATGATAAAGCATTTACATTTAACTATTTAACATTAAAACAATATCACAAAAAGCTATTTGAAGGTATAGACATAGGAATTAATTCTAAATACATAGGAGAATTTAGAGACTATAACATAAGTAAAAAAGAGCCAGTATTAAATGGTGAATCTGTACAATATGCGGATTATTCAATGATAGAAGATACACTAAAATATGACTTTGAAGAAGAAGTAAATCAAAAATATACTGAAAAAACTGACACAGAAAAGATAAAGAGATTAAGTACTTTTACGGCACATATATGGCAAGTGCATCCATTTGGAGAAGGAAATACAAGAACAACAGCAGTATTTATTCAAAAGTATTTGAATAGCAAAGGCTTTAATATTAATAACGAATTATTTAAAGATAATTCATTATATTTTAGAAATGCATTAGTTAGAGCAAATTATAGTAATATTTCAAAGGGAATAGAAGAGGATAGAAAGTATTTAATAGCTTTTTTTGAAAATTTGCTACTAAATAAAAAAAATGAACTAGACAATGCTAAACTAAAGCTATAGAATTGGGCGACTCAAAATCAAAATAAGCATTAATGGGAGGTGAGATAAGTGGATTTAAATAAAGATGTAAAATATGTAAAAGGCGTAGGACCAAGTAGAGTGCAGCTACTAAACAGAGTAGGCATATTTTCGCTAAATGACCTAATAACATACTTTCCAAGAGACTATGAAGACAGAAGCAAGCCAAAAGAAATATACGAATGTGTTGATGGAGAAGAGGCATTAATAGAAGCGGTTGTAATATCAAGAATGACACAAATACGCTTAAAAAGAAACACCATGTATAGACTAATTGTAAGAGACGAAACAGCAAAATGCCAAATTACATGGTTTAATCAAAGCTACTTAAAAAACATATTCAAAATGGGGCAAAAATACAAATTTTACGGAAAAATAAGCAACAAAGCAGGTAAATTTGAAATGACATCACCTGTGTTTGATAGTGAAGATAAAGAAAACAACACAGGCAAAATAATACCAATTTATCCACTTACATACAATCTCTCACAGAATGTAATAAGAAGAATAATAGAAAACGGTTTAAAAGAAATTGATGGCAATTTAACTGAGACAATGCCACAGTATTTACTAAAAGACTATAATTTATATAGCTTAGAAGAAGCAATAAAAAAAATACACTTTCCAGAAAAATTTGAAGATTTTAATTTAGCACGAAAAAGACTAGTTTTTGAAGAATTATTAACAATGCAACTAGCATTATTAGAACTAAAAAATAACTACACAACAGATATAAAAGGAATCGAATTTAACAAAGAAGCAAAAATGTCAGATATTATAAACACATTACCATTTAACCTTACAAAAGCACAATTACGAGTGCTAGAAGAAATTGACCAAGATATGGAATCTGACAAACCAATGAATAGACTATTGCAAGGAGATGTAGGCTCAGGTAAAACAGTCGTTGCAATGATAGCCGCATATAAAGCAGTAAAATCAGGATATCAAGCTGCAATAATGGCACCAACAGCAATACTTGCAAGTCAGCATTTAGAAAGCTTCCAAGAATTACTTAAAGGCCAAGGAATAAGATGTGAATTACTTATTTCAAGTATAACAAAAAAGAAAAAAGAAGAACTAAAAGAACGATTGGCAAATGGTGAAATAGACATATTAATTGGAACACATGCTATTCTAGAAGAAAATGTAGTATTTAAAAATTTAGGCTTAGTTGTAACAGATGAACAACACAGATTTGGTGTAAAGCAAAGAACAACAATTGTGGAAAAGGGAGAACATCCAGATGTAATAGTAATGACAGCAACTCCAATACCAAGAACGTTGGCTTTAATCTTATATGGAGATCTTGACATATCGATAATTGATGAATTACCGCCTAACAGAAAACAAATAGAAACTTATGCTGTAAGAAAATCATTGAGTGACAGAGTAAACAACTTTATAAAAGAGCAAATCAAGGCAGGAAGACAAGCATATGTTGTTTGCCCATTAGTAGAAGAAAATGAAGAAATGGACTTAAAATCAGTAGAAGCTTTATATAAAACATATAAAGAAGAAACTTTTAAAGACTATAATGTTGCATATCTTCATGGTAAAATGAAAGCGAAAAAAAAAGATGAAATAATGAATGACTTCAAAGATGGCAAAATAGACATATTAATTTCAACGACAGTTATTGAGGTTGGCGTAAATGTTCCAAATAGCAGTATAATGGTTGTAGAAAATGCTGAAAGGTTTGGCTTAGCACAGCTACACCAATTACGTGGAAGAGTAGGAAGAGGAGAATATCAGTCATACTGCATATTGAAATATGAAGGAAATAGTGATACTATAAGAGAAAGAATGAAGGTTATGGTTGATACAAACGATGGATTTGTAATTTCAGAAAAAGACCTGGAACTTCGTGGCTCAGGAGACTTTTTTGGAACAGAACAACATGGGCTTCCAGCATTCAAAATAGCAAATTTATTTACAGATATGCCAATACTTAAAGCAGTACAAAGCTTATCAATAAAGATTTTAAGCGAAGACCCAAAACTTGAAAAAAAAGAAAATAAACCTTTAAAAAATTTAATTAAAGACAAATTTAAAGAAAGAATTGAGATTTAAAGTTTCGAAGTTGTCAATGGGGACGGTTCTAATTGACAACTTTGCAATATAAATACTATATTTTAAAATTTAATAATAAAAGTTGTCAATTAGAACCGTCCACATTGACAATTTCGAAAGGATGTAGTTTTAAATGCTTCAACTAATTGTAAAATTTATTGCAGTAATAGTTATATTAGCAGGAGTAATATTAATTTATGATGCACGCCCATTAACCAAAAGATATTTTGGCTTTGGAGATCAAAATGAAGGAGCAGATGGACTAAAAATTTGGGGATATATTATAGCTGTAATAGGTGGATTAATATTGTACTTTAATATGTAATATTTTTCCAAAAATGTATTGACATTTTTAAGATAATAGAGCACTATAATTATATAGAAAGTTAATCATATGATGTATGTAATGTAATGGCAAAATTGAACAAATTGTTCTATAATAAATATAAATACAAAAAAAGAATATCAAAAGTGATGTTCTTTTTTTTGCAGTTAAATAGGAGGAATCATTATGTGGTTAATAGAAAAAGTAAAAACAAAGATTAAAAAAGAGAAAATAACATTCAAAATTGCAACAGAAGAGTGGCTAGGATTAAAAAAAAGAACAGTAAAGCAGTCAACATATTCAAATTATAGATATGGAATAAATAAATATTTATTGCCTCAGTTTGAAAAATTCACTATAAAAGCTCTTGAAAATTATGATTTTAATGAGTTTGTAGATGAACTAAACCAGGACTATTCACCAAAAACAGTAAGAGATATTATAACAAAATTAAAATCAATTTTGTATTATATACAGGATGAATATGGAGCAAATATCAAAATAAAAAAAATAATAAGCCCTCAATTGGAACAAGTGCCATTAGCAATTTTAAATAAAAGAGAAACAAAAAAATTAGAAAAACATTGTCTAAATGAAAATAATTTAAAAAGTTTAGGAATTGTAATATGTTTGAATATAGGATTAAGAATAGGAGAGCTGTGTGCCTTAAAATGGAAAAATATTGATTTAGATAAGAGAGAAATAAGAGTAAGAAAAACGCTCCAAAGAATTTATGATGAGAAAACAGGAAAAACAAAAGTAATAATTGATACACCAAAATCAAAAAAATCAGTAAGGAATATACCAATATCAAATAAAATATATGAAGCTTTGAAAAATATAAAAAATGGAGCAAAAGATGAAGCATTCTTTTTAACAGGAGATATAAATCAATATATTGAGCCAAGAACTTATGAAAATATATATAAGGACATATTGGAAAAAACAAAAATAAGTAAGAAATATAATTTCCATGTATTGCGTCATACTTTTTCTACAAATTGTATTGAGGCTGGTATGGACATAAAATCACTTAGTGAATTACTTGGTCATTCAAGCGTAGAAATAACTTTAAATAAATATGTACATTCATCCTATAAAACAAAAAAGAAATACCTTGAAAAGCTATGAAAATCTTTAAGTATAAGACTTAAAGATTTTTTTTTCAAAAAAATTATATCAATAGAATATATATAATGCAAGAAAAAAGTAGAAATAAATTTACTAAATTACAAAATATATTTTTGAATAAGATATTAAAAAAATATATATAAATAAATGTGGAAAGTACTTATTTAATAGGTGCTATATATAATTATATAGTTTCTTTAAGTCTTATACTTAAAGAAGCGAACAGGAGAAAAAATATTATGATAAAAAGAAGAGAAAAAGGTTCAATAACACTATTTACATTAATAGCAATGATGTTTTTACTAACAATAGCATTTACAGCATATACATCAGCAATGATAAAATTACAAGCACAAAATGAAGATTTGGAAAGAATAAAAGCAAGTTATGAACAAGATTTAACAGAAGAAGGGCTAGCAAGTTTATATGAAAAATTGACAAGACCTAAATGGAAAATAATTACATTTGATGTGAACGATACTTATGGCATTATAAAAAATAATACGTTAAAGTTATATGCAGATACAGGAGAAAAATTGAACTGGGACAATAATTTTAAAATAGAAACAACAGTTAGAATATCAGAGTTAAATAAAAGATACTTAATAATTGGAAGTTTTGATTCTGTTAGTAATAAAGAGTTAAATATAGAGATTAGTGCTGAAAATAAATTAAGAGTATTTATTGGAACAGGTCAGGTTGATAAATCAGATGGGATTATTTATGAAAATGAAGATATAAATATAATATTTGAATGGAATGCAGTGAGCAATACATATAATATAAAAGCAAAAGGAAATAAAACAGATATTGAATTTGACGGTAATTATGAAGTTAAGGGATATTCAAATAATGAACTAAGAATAGGAAAACGTGATTTTAGAGGATATTCAGTATTTGAAACAATAACAGTAAATGAATTAAAAGTTTATTATGAGTCAAGTATAGATGTAAATTATCAAAAAAAGGTAGCAAGTGAAATCTATTATGTATATGATACAGGATATAAAATAAACTGGGACAATAATTTTAAAATAGAGACTACAGTTAAAATATCAGAATTAAACAAAAGATACTTAATAATTGGAAGTTATGATGGTATTAGTGAGAAAGAATTAAATATAGAATTTAATGAACAAAATAAATTAAGAGTATTTATTGGAACAGGTCAGGTTAATAAATCAGAGGGGACTATTTATGAAAATGAAGATATAAATATAATATTTGAATGGAATGCTATGAGTAAAACATACAATATAAAAGCAAAAGGAGATAAAACAGATATAGAATATAATGGTAGGTATGAGATGAATGGAAATTCGGAAAACAATTTAAGAATAGGAAGTTTAGATTATCGAGGGTATCCAGTTTTTTATAATATACAGATTATAAATCTTTTTATAGATGAAACTAGAATTTATTAAAATCATTACTACAAAAAAATGAAAATACAGAACAAATTTACAAAAACGCGAACATAAATAACAAAGTGATATACATGAAAAAATATAAATAAAGTCTTTAAGTATATGACTTAAAGAATAAATTTATAAGGAAATTATACCAATATAATATAGATAAAGCAAGAAAAAAACGTAATCTTTTTATGAAATTTACTATAATATTTTATATAAGAAATATAAATGCAAAAATTGCTACAAGCATATAATTTATCAATAATATATGGCTTCTTTTCAGTTTCTTTAAGTCATATACTTAAAGAATTGAATAGGAGAAAAAGTTTTATGATAAAAAGAAGTGAAAAGGGTTCAATAACATTATTTACACTAATAGCAATGATATTCTTTTTAACAATATCATTTACTGCATATACATCTGCAATGATAAAATTGCAAGCACAAAATGAAGATTTAGAAAGAATCAAAGCAAGCTATGAACAGGATTTAACAGAAGAAGGGCTAGCAAGTCTATATGAAGAATTAACCACCAATAAACCCTATACAGTAACATTTGATGCAAATGGCGGTACAGTTGATTTGCCAAGTAAAGAAGTTAAATATGGTAAAGAATACGGAAATTTACCTGTCCCAACAAGAGATGGATATAAATTTATGGGGTGGAATGGTAAAAATTTAGCCGAACCAATTAATGAAGAAAATTATTCAATATATAACCATTATAATTATACAAATACTGAATTTATAGAAAATAATGAGACATATACTAGAGTTAATGGAATTCAAAGTAATAATAGATTAGATACAGCATGGTATTTTTTAGGAAATAATATTATTAGATTAAGCCCAAGCAAAATATATAATTTGAATTTTAATGTTAGAAGTTTAAATAGTGTACAAACTAGTAGCTTTGCATTAAGTGAAAAAATGAATGCGACTGGATATACTGGCATCTATGAAAATGATGCTTTTGTCGATGGACCAGTATCTGTAAAATTAAAACTTCTAAAATCAATAGATAATAGTATTAACTATGACAATGATGGTAGCTGGCATAAAGTAAATACAACAATAACAGTACCATCAAATGTCAATGAAGCAAAATTAGCAATAGGAAATGACAATCCAGATTTATATGGTAAGGATAGCTATATTGATATTGCAAATCTTCAATTAGAAGAAGGCACAGAAGCAACAGAATATGAACCATACTATATTACTAAAGACACAAAGGTAACTCAAAAAAAGGATCATATCTTAAAAGCAATATGGGAAGAAGGTGTTCCACCTACATTGGAACTTTCAAAAGAAACATATATAGAAGAAGATTTTAGTAATTGGACATTAAATAATGCAAAAATTATAGAAGAGGATGGAAAAAAGGTATTACTTATAGGAGAAAATGGCAATGCAGGTTCTGCTATATCAAATTATTATGAAACACAAGGAGAACGCTGGGTTCCATACTATGAAACATATACTACGATAGCTACTAACGAATTTTCAGATAAGGGGGGAAGTCATAGCCAACAATACTACTATAATCAAAATCATGAAACAGCGAAAGACTGGCGTGGCCATTCCGTAAATGGTGTTGCTTTTCCGTGTGAGTTGAATAAATGGATATCATCGACTGTAGATGGTAGGTTTCAATTAAGTACTAAATATATTTCTGGCTATGGAAATGATATTAAATATATAAAATTTAGTATTTCATCAGGTAATCGATATAGTCAATCTCCTGTAAAAATTCGTAATTTTAAAATGATAGGAGATGCAATACCAAATTCATTCTATAACATTAATATAACATCAAGTGACAATGTTGGAGTAACTACAACCAAATATGCAAAAGGAGAACAAACAGCAGAATATTTTAAAACCAACGGAACAAACGTAGAAAACAACCAAATAAGAGTAACGGAAAATGGAATATATACAGTATGTGTAGGTGATAAAGCAGAAAATATGACTACAAAAACAATAGAAATAACAAATATTCAATAACAAACAATAACTGAAAATATCAATAAGGACGGAGAATTTTTGCAAAAATCCTCCGTCCTTAATGGTTGAACTTAAGAAGCTCCCTAAAATCGTCCCTTATAATATAATGCAAATCAAACCGCCACTGCCTTCATTAACAATACGCTCTAAAGTCTCCTGCAATTTAGCCTGGGCATCTTCAGGCATTTTAGAAAGCTTAGTCTGCAAGCCTTCATTTACAAGTTCATGCAAGCTTTTTCCAAAAATATTTGAATTCCAAATTTCCTTTGGATCATTTTCAAAGCTAGAAAGCAAATAATTAACAAGCTCCTCAGACTGCTTTTCAGAGCCAACAATAGGAGAAACTTCGGTTTCAATATTAGCACGAATTAAGTGTAAAGAAGGAGCAGTAGCCTTAAGCTTAACACCAAACCTTGAACCTTGTTTTACCATTTCTGGCTCTTCTAAAACCATTTCATCAATAGAAGGAGTAACAATGCCATAGCCAGTAGCTTTAGCTTCTTCCAAAGCATACGCAATTTTATCATACTCTTTCTTACTCTTAGACAAATCAGAAATTATAGCAAACAAATCACCTTCATTATTAACCTCAACACCAGTAATTTGGGATAATACATCATAGAATAATTCATCTTTAACAATAATACTAATATTAACTTTACCAGTACCTAGCATTATATCGTCTACAAAAATTTTTGAAATTATATTAGTTTCTGAAATTTTGTCAACACAAGTATGTACTTGCTTTAAAACATTACAGTCTGAGAATGCATCTTTAACTTGAGAATATAATTCAGATTTTAAAGAATTATCAGCATCCAAACCATCAATCCACTTAGGAAAATTAATATTAATTTGTTCAATCGGAAATTCATATAATACTTTTGAGAAAATATTATTAATGTCATCTATTTCAAGTTCTTCACAATTTACTGGAATAACTGAAGTATTATATTTTTCACTTAAAGACATAGCTAAATCTTGTGTATAGCTTGAGTTAGGTGTTGCAGAATTAAGCAACATAACAAAAGGTTTATTTATTTCTTGTAGTTCAGAAACAACACGTTCTTCTGGCTTTATATAATCTTCTCTTGGGATGTCTGTAAATGTTCCATCAGTTGTAATAATAATGCCAATAGTTGAATGCTCTTGAATTACTTTTTTTGTGCCAATTTCAGCAGCCTTTTCAAATGGAATTTCTTCATCTGACCAAGGTGTTCTTACCATCCTTGGCATATCATCTTCCAAATATCCAAGGCTGTTTTCTACTAAATATCCAACACAATCAACTAAACGAGTTTTGAATTTTAGGTTATTGTCAAGAGTTATTTCTACAGCTTCATTAGGAACAAATTTTGGTTCTGTAGTCATAATAGTACGACCACCAGCACTTTGAGGGAGCTCGTCAATAGCCCTTTCACGTTTATAATCATTCTCTATATTAGGAAGAACAAGTAAATCCATAAAACGTGTTATAAAAGTTGATTTACCAGTTCTAACAGGGCCAACAACTCCTACATAAATATCACCATCAGTTCTTTGACTAATGTCTTGATATAATCCTAGATTTTCCATTAATTAAATATACCTCCTTTATCTTGTACAAGTAATGTTAATTAATTTATATTGGAGAAATCCCCTAAATATACCAACTTTTATAAAAAAGTTGCGTAAATTTAAAAGTTATGATAGAATGAGTAAGATAAAAAAAGTAACGCAAATACACTAAGACAAATAAAATAAGTTAAGAACAATTGAAAGGAAAAAGGTGAAAAAAATGAGCGATGTTATGGCAATTATTATGGCTGCAGGGAAGGGCACAAGAATGAAATCTAAAAATTCAAAATTAGTTCAAAAAATATATGGAAAAGAGATGATAAAAAGAGCAGTAGAGAATGCTAAAAAAGCTGGCATAGAAGATATAGTAACAGTTGTAGGGTATAAAAAAGAACAAGTAAAACAAGTTCTAGGTAATTCAGTAAAATATGCGGTACAAGAAGAAATGCTTGGAACAGGTCATGCAGTAATGCAAGCTGCAAAATATTTAGAAGGAAAAAAAGGAAAAGTTCTAGTTTTAAATGGTGATGTTCCAATACTAAGACCAGAAACAATAAATAATTTATTAGAAATATCAATAGACAGAAAAGAGGCAGCAACATTACTTACTGCAATATATGAAGATCCATTTGGTTATGGAAGAATTATTCGTGACGAAGGTGGAAATGTAGAAGGCATTGTTGAAGAAAAAGATGCCACAGAAGAACAAAAAGAAATTGCAGAAATAAATGCAGGAATTTATTGCTTTGACATTGAGGCTTTGTTAGAAGCCTTAAAAGAAATAAAACCAAACAATTCACAAGGTGAATACTATTTAACAGACGTTATAGAAATTATAGGAAAAAAAGGTTTAAAAACAGGAGCTGTTATAGTAGAAGATAATACAGAAATTTTAGGTGTAAATGACAGAAATCAATTGCAAATGGTAACCAAAATACTTCAACATAGAATAAACAGTGAACTTATGATGAATGGAGTTACAATTGAAGATATAAATTCTACATATATATATGATGACGTAAAAATTGGAATGGACACAGTAATACATCCAAATACAACAATAAAATCAGATGTAGAAATTGGAGAAGACTGCGAAATAGGGCCAAATTCATATATTAGAGAAGGATGCAGAATTGCAAACAAAGTAAAAATTGGAAGTTTTGTTGAAATAAAAAAAGCAATTATTGCAGAAGGAACAAAAGTGCCACACTTATCTTATATGGGAGATTGCGAAATAGGAAGAAAAACAAACATAGGCTGTGGTACAATTACTTGCAATTATGATGGATTTAATAAAAGTAAAACTATAATAGGAAATGATTGTTTTGTTGGATCAAATGTAAATTTTGTTGCTCCAGTAACTATTGGTGATAATGTTTTGGTTGCTGCAGGTTCAACTGTTACAGAAGATGCTCCTACAGATAGTTTAGTAATTGCAAGAGAAAGACAAGTAAATAAAGAAGGTTGGAACGCTAATAAGTAAGACAGCAGCTGGTAACTTTCACTAAGAATCCTGACTTGAGTTAAGTCAGGATTCTTTTATGTAACGAAAAAAAAATAAAACTGTAATAAAGCTGTAATATTAATATGTTATATTTATTTTGAAACGATAAAAGAAGGAGAATAAAAAATGGTTAAAAAAGTTTTTTATATTATATTAATATTAGCATTAATAATGCCTAATATCGTGTTGGCAGAAGAATCGTCAACACATGATTATAGTGAAATTACATCATTACCAAGCGAATATTCATATGGGACATTATTTTGGAGTGATGAAACTGAAATTATAGAATTGGAAGGAAATACAGCTACTAAAAAGCCTGAAAGTACTGACGTAAGCTATGTATATAAAATTTTGAAAGATCAAACAATGAATGTAAGAATAACAAAATGTGCTGTAGATAAAGATGGAGATTTATGTGATGTTATATGTAAAATAAAAGATGTTAAGTACTTTGATGATGCTAATACATATAAAGATGGTTCTTCACAAGTTTTCCAAATTTATAAATATAAACCAACTTATTTAGAATCTAATACAGATTCTAAACTTGTAGCATTTAACTTTAATACTTACTCATCAGAAGGACATTTTACAATGCAATATGTAAAATCAGGGACAACAAATCCTGCAAATGTAACAAAAGCTGCAGCATCTATGGCAGATATTGATATAGCACAATATAAAATGACAGGAGAATTGTGGACAGGTAGTGAAGGATTTACCATAGACGGAGCTCAAGGTGAAGTATATTACAAAAAAAATAATTGGCTTATTGACACTGAAGGTGCAAAGGGAGTTAGAGCACCTAATGTTGCTTATGACATAAATAAGAAAAATAAAGAAGGCGATATAAATGAGAATATCCCTGATGGTGTAAATGCAGTTGAATATGATAATGATTTAGACTTATATAATTCTGCTGTTGCTACAGAAGAATTAGAAAATGCAACATATAAACTATTTTATTCAGGATATGCATGTGGAATTATTTATGTATTTGCATCTCCATTTACATATGAATTAGATAATCCTATAAAAACTGCAAGTAAGAAAGATGTACGAGAAGGCGAAAAATTTGACTATACAATTACACAATATGTACCTAATAATTATTATGCATCTGATTTAAATTTTATTGATAATGCACAAGGTAGATATACTTCATTTACTATTACAGATGAATTAAATGAAAATTTAGAATTAGATGGAGATAGCAGTAAAATAAAAATAGTAAATGAAGGAAATGAACAAATAGAATATTTTGATATTACAGTAGAAGATAAAACAATTATAGCAACAGCAAAAACAGAAGCACTAAATAATAGTGACTTTTATGCACATTCATATTCAATAAGTATACCAGTAATTGTTAAAAAAACATCTGAAACAGAAATATCAAAAATATCTAATACAGCAACAACTACAGCAAAAGTAGGAAATAATACAGAAACAAAAACATCAACAGCGGATGTTAATTATAAATACAAAGTTACTTTTGATTCTAAGGGAGGAACAGACTGTCCAGATGAACAAAAAGTAACACCAAGTAGTAAAGCAACAGACCCTGACTATAAAGGAGAAAAAACAGGCTACGAATTTAAAGGATGGACAACCGATAAAGACAGTGATAACCCACAAATATATGATTTTGATACACCAGTTAAGGAAGATATCACATTATATGCAATATGGACTCCTATAGAATATAAAATAAATTATATATTAAATGCTGATGATGCAAAAAATGATCCATCTAATCCATCTAAATATACTGTAGAAGATACAATAGATTTTAAAAATGCAACTAGAGAAGGTTATGACTTTGAAGGATGGTATGAAGACGATAAATTAACAAATAAGAAAGATGGAATATCACATGAAACTGGAGATAAAACTGTTTATGCAAAATGGTCAGAAAGCAAAGAAGCAAAATATAAAGTAGAACATTACAAAGAAACAGCGACAGGAAAATATGAATTAGCCGTTACAGATGAATTTACAGGAAAAATTGGAACAGAAGTAACAGCAACTGCAAAAGAATTCAAAGGTTATAAAGAAAATAAAACTATTGTAGATAGAGTAAATACAGGAACAATAAAAGATGACGAGAGTTTAGTGTTGAAATTATACTATGACAGAGAAGAATATAAAGTTACATTTGATACAGTAGGAGGAACTCCTGAACCAGAAGACCAAACAGTAAAATATGATGACAAAGCAACAGAACCAACTAAACCAACTAAAACAGGCTATACATTTAATGGCTGGTATTACATTAATGACAATAATAAAGAAGTAAAATATGATTTTGACGATCCTGTAACGAAAAATATTGACTTAGTTGCAAAATGGACACCAGTAACTAATAATAATGGAAATAAATCTACATCAAATACACCAACATCTACAAAAACATCAGATAAAACAACTGCAAATACTATTTTACCAAAAACAGGTAAAACTCAAATGATATTACTAGGTATTGCAATTTGCGTTACAGCAATAATTGGAATTAGATATTTTAAACTAAAAAAATTATTTAAATAAAAAAGTCAAAGAGAAGCTGTCGCTGCTGGCGATAGCTTCTCTTCGTCTACATATCTTGACTACCAGGAATAAAATAATCAATTACACCATAAATAAGTGCACCAATTATAGCAGCAATCCAAGATATGCTATAACCTGCCACAAAAAACTGCGTAAAATATAAAGTTACAGCAGCTAAAGCAAAACCTACAAACCCTTTACCAAAAGGACTTGCATGTAATCCTGTAAATCGAGTTATTAAATAATCCATTGCAGTTAAAACAACAGCAGCTAAAGCTAATGCCCAAATATTATCAATTGAAAAACCAGGTGTAAAAAACGCTGTTATTGCTAGTACTACAGCTGCACCAACTAATCTACCAAGTACCTGCCAAGCTGTTGAAGTCATAGTTGAGCTATTACTTTGACTATTTGCCATATTAAAAACCTCCTTAATTTTTAAATTTAAAAATTATTTATATTTTTAATATAAACTTTTATCCTATTAATTTAGGTTGTAATTTTATTATTTACAGCTGTAAAAAAAATATTCAATTTTGTATAATTACAATAAATTTGCAAAAAATAAACATAAAAATCTGTAAAAAAGGAATAAAGTTTATGTTAATTACTTTTTTTAGAGCAATTGTATTATATGTAGTTGTTTTAATTGTAATGCGACTAATGGGAAAAAGAGAAATTGGACAACTTCAGCCGTTTGAGCTTGCCATTTCAATAATGATAGCAGACTTAGCATCAACGCCAATGACAGAAATAGGAATACCATTAACAAATGGAATTGTACCAATTTTAGGATTACTTGTAATGCATTTAATTATTTCAATATTAAATATGAAAAGTTTAAAAGTAAGAGAAATTGTGTGTGGAAAGCCACGCATTTTAGTATATAGGGGAAAAATAGATGAGAATGCATTGCGCAAAGAACGACTTACAATTAACGAATTACAAGAAAAATTAAGAAGCAAAGATACAGTAACATTAGGAGAAGTAGAATATGCCATACTTGAAACAAGTGGAGAAGTCACAGTTATTAAAAAGCCAGAAAAAAGAAATACAATACCAGAAGATTTTGGAATTAGCCCAGAATATGAAGGAATACCTTACGATTTAGTTGTTGACGGGAAAATAATGTATAAAAATTTAAAAACACTTGGAAAAGATTATGAATGGTTAAAAAAACAAGTGAAAAAGTTTAAAATAAAACCAGAAGATGCATTGCTAGTAACATTAGATGGTAAAGGTCAAATTTTCTGCCAAGCGAAAGGAGAAAAAAGTGCTTAAAGAAATAATTATTAGTATTACAGTAGTAATTTCTATTCTATTATTAAATTGGTATTTACAAGATTATACCAAAAAAAGTACTTTAGAAATTAATAGTCAACTAGAAGAATTAAAAAACAAACTGAAAGATAAAGATGAAAAAAGTATAGAAGAGAATATAAAACAGGTTAAAGAAAATTGGAGTAAGCAGTACAGCATTTTAGCTATGTTTATTGAACATGATGAGCTAGAAAAAGTTGAAACTGATTTGGTAAATATAGATGGATATATTGAGATAAAAGACTATGATAAAGGAATTAATGAAGTAAATAAAAGTATTTTTTCTCTGAACCATATTGCAGAAAAATACGATTTTAGTCTAATTAATATATTTTAAAGAATAAAAATAAAAGAAGGGATGTTATAGGTAGAATTTACATACTTATAAAAAATAAGAGGGCTGTTTTACAACAACTCTCTTAACTTTTCAATAACATTTTTAGAAGCAGAAACTAAAGGAAGTCTTGGCTCTCCAAAATCATAACCAATAATATTAAGTGCAGCTTTAACCGGAATAGGATTAACTTCAGCAAATAGTGTATTAATTAAAGGAATAGCATCTAATTGCATTTTAGTAGCCTCTTTAATATTGCCATCAAAAAAGTTTTGAACCATATCATGAGTAAACTTTGGCTTTACATTAGACAAAACCGAAATTACACCAAGACCACCTAAAGATAAAATAGGAAGAACTTGATCATCATTACCAGAATAAATTGCTAAATTATCTCCACATAAACTAGCAATTTTAGCAATTTGAGAAAGATCTCCACTAGCTTCTTTAATAGCAACAATATTCTCAATTTTAGAAAGTTCTAAACAAGTTTCAGGTAAAATATTTACACCAGTTCTACTAGCTACACTATATAAAATAATAGGCAAACTAACTTCTTTTGCAATAGCTGTGTAATGAGCAACCAATCCTTTTTGAGTAGTTTTATTATAATAAGGCGTAACAAGTAATAACCCATCTACACCTAAACTTTCTGCTAGCTTAGACATTTCTATAGCTTGAGATGTATTATTACTTCCGGTACCTGCAATAATTGGAACTCTTCCATGTGAAGTTTCAACAGCACACTTTATTGTAGCAATTTTTTCTTCCTTAGTCATAGTAGAAGATTCACCCGTAGTCCCACAAACAATAATACTATCAATACCTTCATTAATCTGAAATTCAATTAATTTCTTGAATTCTTCTAAATTTACACCATTCTCATCAAATGGTGTGCTAATTGCTGTACCAGCGCCTCTAAACAAAACTTTTTTCATATTTTTTTCCTCCCTTGTTGGTTGTCAATTGGGACGGTTCTAATTGACAACTTATCAAAATATTCTATTACATATTTCGCCTAAGTGTTGATATATAAATATATTTTGAACAAAACATAGCTGGGGTCTACCTAAGGGTCTTGTTCTAGCAATATATTTATATATCAACACTTAAGCTACTCTATATAATTAAAATTTAAGTAATAAATTAATAGGTAGTTGTCAATTAGAACCGTCCCAATTGACAACCAACAAGTTTTTCAACAATTTGAACTGCATTACTAGCAGCACCTTTACGAATATTATCAGCAACAACCCAAATATTAAGACCATATTTAACGCTATAATCACGTCTAATTCTTCCCACAAAAACTTCATCATATCCATTTGCATTTGTAGCCAATGGATATTTATTATTCATAACATCATCAACAACAACTATACCTGGAAAATCAGAAAGTATTTGTTTAACTTCATCTAAATCAAAATCATTTTCTAATTCAATATTTATTGACTCACTATGAGAATTTTTTACTGGGACTCTGACAGTTGTAGCAGTTATAGGTAAATCGGGCTTTTTTAAAATTTTTCTAGTTTCATTTATCATTTTATGTTCTTCTTTAGTATATCCATCTTCTACAAAGACGTCAATATGTGGTAAACAATTGTTAAAAATAGGATGAGGGAATTTTTTAGGAGCAAGTCCTTTAATTCCATTTTCTAAGTCTTCAATTCCATCTCTACCAGCACCTGAAACAGCTTGATACGTAGAATATACAATTCTTTTTATTCCATATTTGTCATCTATTGGCTTTAAGGGAACTACAGCTTGTATAGTAGAACAGTTTGGATTAGCAATTATACCATGATTTTTGAAAATTTCTTCAGGATTAACTTCTGGAACAACTAGTGGTACATCTTTATCCATTCTAAATGTACTGCTATTATCTACTACAATACAACCTTTTGATGCTGCAATAGGAGCAAATTTTTTTGAAGTTTCTCCACCTGCTGAAAAAATTGCAAAGTCAAATCCTTCATCAAAAGAGTTTTCTGTAAGTTCTTTTGTAATATATTCTTTACCTAATAGATTAAGTTTGGTGCCTGCAGATTTTTTTGAACAAAATAAAGTATATTCAAAATTTGGTAAGTTTTTTTCTTCCAATACTTTTAATGCTGTTCTTCCAACTACTCCTGTTGCACCAACTATAGCTAATTTGTATTTCTTTTCCATTTTAATCACCCACTACATTATATACGATTTTTGCGTAAAATGGAACACTAATGTAAAAAAAATTCAACCATTTGTGGAGGATAACTTGGGGACTGCTGTCAAAGGGGACGGGCTAAAAAGGAAACGTGTCAATGGGGACGGGCTTAAATGACACACATTTTTAATGTGTGTCATTTAAGCCCGTCCCCATTGACACGTTTCC
>JAFWKV010000036.1 GCA_017511265.1 Clostridia bacterium
ATGTGATTGTGGGCCATCATCTCTTTCTATTTGACCAACCTTCATTTTTTTTAATATTGGTATTACTATTAGTGCTATAATTATTGTTATAAAAAATGTTGCAAGTAGTATTACTGTATCAAAATTCAAATTTAACACCCTTTCTATTTTACTTTTGTTTTAGTGCTTCTTTTATTATTTTTCTTTCATCAAATGGATATTTTTCTCCGTTAATTTCTTGGCATGTTTCATGCCCTTTTCCAGCTATTATTACCATATCTCTTTTATTAGCCATTTTTAGTGCTTCTGTTATTGCTTCTTTTCTATCTACAATTATTTTATAATTTTTTGTAGATTTTTTTATTCCAACTTCAATGTCTTCTATTATTTTTTCAGGCTCTTCTGTTCTTGGATTATCTGAAGTTACTATAGAATAATCTGCTAATTTGCCTGCTATTTCTCCCATTATCGCTCTTTTATTTGTATCTCTATCTCCACCACAACCAAACACACATATTACTCTACCATATGTGTATGTTTTTGCTGTTTGTAAAATTCCTTCTATGCTTTTGGGTGAATGTGCATAATCAATCATTATTGTAATGTCTTTTTTGTTTTCGATTATCTCACTTCTTCCTGGAACTTTTATATTTTCTAAAGCTTGTTTAATGCTTTCACTATCTGCTCCTAATTTCTTTGAAATAGCTATTGCTAGTAGTGCATTATATACACTAAATCTTCCAAAAATCCCAACCTTTACTCTTTCATTTCTGTCTGTAAGTTTTGTTCTAAAATCAGCATATGAATTTGCTACTGTTATGTCTCTTGCCATTATATTTGCAAAGTTGTCTATTCCATATGTTGTTATATTACTTTCTGGAAATAAATTTGGTATTTTTGCTCCATATAAGTCATCTGCGTTTGTAAATCCTGTATTACACATTTGAAATAGTTTTAGTTTTGCTTCAAAATATTCTTGCATATTTGCATGCTCTTTTTTACTTATATGGTCTTCTGAAAAGTTTGTAAATGCTACAATATCAAAGCTACAGCCATCTACTCTATGTAACTTTAAACTTTGAGAAGATACCTCCATTATTACATATTCTACTTTTGCCTCTTCCATTTTTGCAAATATTTTTTGTAGTTCAGAGCTTTCTGGTGTAGTTCTGTCGCTATCTAATACTTTTTTGTTATTTATATAAACACCTATTGTTCCTATTAATCCTACTTTTTTTCCTGCCTTTTCTAATATTTCTTTAATCATAAATGTAGTTGTTGTTTTTCCTTTTGTTCCTGTAATTCCTATTAGCTTAAATTTTTTTGAAGGATTCCCATAAAAATTGCTACTTGTTATTGCTAAGGCGTGTCTTGTATTTTGTGCCATTACAAGTGTTATTCCTTGTTTTAATTTTATATTTTTTAGGTCACAACCTTCTTCTATCATAATTGCTTTTGCACCATTTTCTATTGCTCGCGAAATATAGTCATGGCCATCTGCTTCACTTCCTTTTATTGCTATAAACATATTTCCTTCTGTTACTTTTTCACAATTACTTTTTATTCCTGTTATCTCTATATCTAAATCACCTTTGGCCTTTAATCCATCTAAGCCAATTAGGGTACTTTTTAATTTCATTTCTACCTCTCCTTACATTCTGTTTTATTATATAACTAATTTAATTTAATTGTCAATGGGTTGTCAAAGGGGACGTAGCAAATTGACAACTTTTATTTTTTATAAAGTTGTCAATTTGCTACGTCCCCTTTGACAACTTCACAAAAATTTTATTTCCTTTGTTTATTTTTATTCCTTCTGTTGGAATTTGTTCTTTTATTGGTGTATTTTCTTTATCAAGTGTTTCTTCGTTTTCTTCTGTAACTCCTTCAATATTTAATTCCAAGCCAATTTCTTTTAATGTTATTTCCGCTTCTTTTATTGATACCCCTGTAATGTTTGGAACTTCTACTTCTTCTATTGCCGGAACTTCATCCTGATTTCCTTGTGTAACCTCTAAATATGGTAATACTTCACTAAATATTTGCCCTCCTACCGGAGCTGCAACACCACCTCCTTGATGTCCTCCTTCTCCTGTAGGATTGTATAATGTAACAAGCACTACAACTTGTGGACTATCAGTTGGGGCAACTCCCATAAATGATGTTACATATTTATTTGTATTTACACCGTCTTCAGAAGTTCCAGTTTTTCCTCCTATTTTATATCCTGCAACTTTAGCATTTTTACCTGTTCCTTCGCTAACTACTGATTCCATCATACTTAATACCTTTTCTGATGTTTCTCTGTCTATTACTCTGTCCTTTTTTTGTACTGGATTTTCTTTTACTTCTCCTGTTTGACTATCTACTATTTCTTTTACAATTCTTGGTGTAACCGCTTCTCCTCCATTTGCTATTGCACATACTGCTGTTGCCATTTGAATTGGGGTTATTTCAAATCTTTGGCCAAAGCTTATTGTTGCAAGTTCTACTGGACCTACTTTACTTTGATTTAAAAATATTCCTTTTGCTTCTCCAGGTAAATTTACTCCTGTTTTTTCTAAAAGTCCAAATTTGTTTAAATAATTATAATATGTATCTACTCCTAATTTTTGACCCAGTCCTATAAATACTGGGTTACATGAATTCATTAGGGCTTCTCTTAAACTTTCA
>JAFWKV010000037.1 GCA_017511265.1 Clostridia bacterium
AGGAAAACCTAATATGGAAAAAGTAGCTAAAATAACTAAGGAACAAGTTAAAGCAATCGCAGAACAAAAAATGCCAGATTTAAATGCTGCTTCAATAGAAACAGCAATGAGTATGGTTGAGGGGACTGCTCGTTCTATGGGCATTGTCGTTGAAGGCTAAACAATTGAAAAGCGGCAATCTGCACATTTTAAATATTTAGTTCAAACTTCGGCATACAAACGTATAGCCTCATCTTGAACTAAATCTATAAAATGCACATCTTACCACTTTTGAATTGTTTGTATACAGCAAATGTTCAAAATTTAAAATAAAAATTGGGAGAATAGGAAAAAAACTATTCGTTAAAACCAAAGGAGGTAAATAAAAATGGGTAAAAGATACCAAGAAAGGGCTAAATTAGTAGATAGCAAAAAAGAATATGAAATTGCTGAGGCATTAGAATTAATAGAAAAAATGCCTAAAACAAAATTTGATGAAACAGTTGAATTACACGTAAAATTAGGTGTTGATTCAAAGCATGCTGACCAACAAGTTAGAGGTACTGTTGTACTTCCAAATGGAACAGGTAAAACACAAAAAGTTTTAGTTTTTGCAAAAGGACCAAAAGCTGAGGAAGCTGAAAAAGCTGGAGCAGACTTTGTTGGAGCAGAAGAATTAATTCCAAAGATTCAAAATGATAACTGGTTCGAATATGATGTTATAGTTGCAACACCAGATATGATGGGAGTTGTAGGAAGATTAGGTAAAGTATTAGGACCAAAAGGTTTAATGCCAAACCCTAAATCAGGAACAGTAACAATGGATGTTACAAAAGCTATAAATGAAATAAAATCAGGTAAGGTTGAATATAGATTAGATAAAACAAATATTATTCACTTAGGATTTGGAAAAGTTTCTTTTGGAGCTAAAAAACTTGAAGAAAACTACAATACAATAATGGAAGCTATAATTAAAGCTAAACCAGCTGCAGCAAAGGGACAATACATTAAAGGAGTTTCTATAGCAACAACTATGGGTCCTGGAATTAGTATAAATCAAAAATAAAAATGAAGTAAATAGCCAAAGACAGTAGGCAAAAGTAAGTCCTACCGAGGTATATAAAATAGAGAACATGCACTTTTTATATGCCTCACGGGCTGTAAAGAGTGTTTTTAATTTTAAAAAAATATATACAAATTTTTGGGAGGTGAAAATTAAATGGCAAGTGAAACAATACTTAAACAAAAGCAAGAAGAAGTATCAGAATTAGCTAAAAAAATGAAAGAAGCTAAACTAATTCTTTTAACAAACTATAGAGGAATTACTGTAGATGCAGACACACAATTAAGAAGAGATTTAAGAGCTGCAAACGCAGAATATAAAATAATTAAAAATAACATTACAAGAAGAGCATTAGCAGAATGTGGAATAGAAGGTTTAGAAGACAAACTTGAGGGACCAACAGCAGTTATATTATGTACTGAGGATTACCTAGAACCATCTAAAGCAATATACAATTTTGCTAAAGATAATGAATTTTATGAAATCAAAGGTGGAGTTGTAGATGGAGAAGTAAAAACTGCTGATGAAATAGTAACTCTTGCAAAATTACCATCAAGAGAAACTTTACTTTCTATGCTTGCTGGAGGATTACTTGCAAATATTTCAAAATTTGCAGTTGCAGTTGAGCAAGTAAGACTACAAAAAGAAGCTGGTGTTGAACCAGAAGCTAAAGAAGAAAAAGCAGAACCTGCAGGAGAAGAAGTTGCTACTGAAAAGTCAGAAGAAACAGCAACTGAAGAAAATGCAGAATAATTTAATAAATAAAAAGAGTTGTGAACTATAATCACTATTAAAGTAAAAAATTAGGAGGATTTATAAAATGGAAAAAATTGAAAAATTATTAGAAGAAATCGACAGCTTAACAGTTGTTGAATTAGCTGACTTAGTAAAAGCTATAGAAGAAAAATATGGAGTATCTGCAGTAGCAGCTGCAGCACCAGCAGCTGGAGGAGCAGCAGGAGCTGACGCAGCTGAAGAAAAATCAGCATTTGATGTTGTATTAACAGAAGCTGGAGATCAAAAAATCAAAGTAATTAAAGTTGTTAGAGATGCTACAGGTTTAGGATTAAAAGAAGCTAAAGAATTAGTTGATGGAGCACCTAAAACAATTAAAGAAGGTGTAGCTAAAGACGAAGCTGAAGAATTAAAAGCTAAATTTGTAGAAGTTGGAGCTACAGTAGAATTAAAATAAAAAAAATGCTAAAGGGAACGAAGAAAGTTGCCTTTAGCATTTTTTATTTACTTTTTTATGGTATATAGTGTATAATAACAAAGGAGGTATTGATATGAAAAAAATAGGAATAGTAGTAGCAATGAAAGTAGAAAAAGTAGCTATAGAAGAAAAAATGAGCAACAAAATAACTGAAACAGTATATAATTTACCATTTATATTAGGAAAAATAAATAATATAGAATGCATACTTGTTCAAAGTGGAGTAGGTAAGGTAAATGCAGCAAGGACAACGCAAATACTTATTGACAGATATAAACCAGAAGCGATTATAAATGTAGGAGTAGGGGGAAGTATAAACTCAGAATTAAACATAGGAGATGTAGTAATATCTAAAAAAATAGTTCAACATGATTTTGACATAACAACATTTGACCATCCAAAAGGATATGTGCCAGAAGTAGGAGACTATATAGAAGGAGACAAAAACTTATTAAAGACTTTTTACAACATTATAAATGAAATGGAAGAAAATGATTACAAAACAAAAATAGGAGTAATAGCATCTGGAGATATATTCTGCACAGATATAAAACATAAAGAAAAGATACAAAATAAATTTAATGCTGATATTGTAGATATGGAGTGTAGTGCAATTGCACAAATTGCTTTTCTAGATAACATACCATTCATAGGAATAAGAAGTGTATCTGATGTACCAAACGGAGACAACACTTCAACATATAAAGACAATGTAGAACTGGCAGCAGAAATTAGTAGTAAAATATTAGAAAAGTTTTGCAAACAGTATTGAATAGTATAAAAAAATAAGTATATAATGTATATAAATTGAAAGGAGTGAATATAAATGAATAGGAAAGTCAAAGTATTACAATATGGAGCAGGAAAAATGAGTGTATATACAATGAGGTATGTATATGAAAAAGGAGGAGAAATTGTCGGAGCTGTAGATATTAATCCTGATGTTATAGGAAAAGACATTGGAGAAATAATAGGAAGTGAGCCAAAAGGAGTAAAAGTTGTTGCATTAGAAGAGGCTGAAAACATTATAAAGCAAACAAAACCAGATATAGCTATAGTAACAACAATGAGTTTATTAAGTGATGTTTTTGATGCATTAATGTTATGTGCAAAAAATGGAGTAAATGCAATTACAACTTGTGAAGAGGCATTCTTCTCTTGGAACTCTAATCCAGGTTTAACAAAACAAATAGACGAAATGGCAAAACAAACAGGATGTACAATTACAGGTAATGGATATCAAGATGTATATTGGGGAGAATTAATAAGTGCTATTTCTGGCTCTACACAAACAATAAAGAAAATTAAAGGAAGTTCAAGCTATAATGTAGAAGATTATGGAATAGCATTAGCAAAAGCTCATGGCGCAGGACTAACACTTGAGGAATTTGACCAACAAGTTGCATCTGTTGACAAAATTTCAGATGAGGAAAGACAAGCTATAATTAATAAAGGTGAATACTTACCATCATATATGTGGAATGTAAATGGATGGTTATGTGAAAAACTTGGACTAACTGTGGAAAATCAAACACAAAAAACAATTCCGCAAACACATACTGAAGACATTGAATCATCAACATTAGGTATGACAGTAAAAGCAGGAGATGCAACAGGAATGAGTGCTGTTGTTACAACAACTACAAAAGAAGGAATAACAATAGAAAGTGAATGTATAGGAAAAGTATATGCTCCTGAAGATTTCGACAAAAATGAGTGGACAGTTGAAGGCGAGCCTACTACAACACTTGTTATAAACAAACCTAATACAGTTGAATTAACTTGTGGCTCAGTTGTAAACAGAATACCAGATGTAATTAATAGTGAACCAGGTTATGTAACAACAGATAAAATGGGTGGATTAATGTATAGGACAAAACCACTAAATGAATATGTAAGTGAAGCAATAGACTAGTTTATTTGCCTAAAATACTTGATTTTTCTTCCAATTTGTGTTATTATTAATATGGAGTTTTAAAAAGGAAGGTGAAATCTTAAAGGAAACTTTAAGTAAGGATATGAAAGTTCAAGGAAAAGAAAGAATTGCTTTTAATTTTAAAGACTTATTAAAATCTTTTATTAGTAATGATGTTACTAATGCTGAAGATAAAGAAGTTGAAGAAGAAGTTAAAAAAATTATTGAGCAGCAAGACAATCCATATATTAAAAAGCTGGAAAAATCAACTGAATATAATGTTAAAATTAAAAGTGATAAAAGAAATAAAAAAATAAATTTAGAAACTGCAAAAACACAACAGGTAGAAAGAAATTCTGTAGTAGAAGGCAAGACAGAAGAAAAAGAAAGAGATTAATATGTATATAAAGCAAAAGAAATGTACACATTAAAAGTGTACATTTCTTTTATAAATTTGCAAAAAAACATAAATTATTAAGTTATTTGCTTGACAAAACACTATAAAATAAGTATAATAGATATTGCTTAAAAATATGGCGAGATAGCTCAGCTGGCTAGAGCGTTCGGTTCATACCCGAAAGGTCGAGGGTTCGATCCCCCCTCTCGCTACCAAAAAAATAGCTCATTTTTATGAGCTGTTTTTTTTCAATAATTTCAAAACTTCATCTCTCAAATATTCATTAGCTTCAAATTTAGTCATAGAACTAATATCAATAGGAGTGCCAAACTCAATTTCAAGACCTTTTCTAAAAGGTCGATAATTACCTCTAATAGCAAATGGAACTATAGGTGTATTATTATCTTGAGCAATTGTTACAGTTCCTTTTCTAAACTTAAGTAAAGGCTGGTCAGTTCTATTTCTAGTTCCCTCAGGAAAGATTCCAAGAGTACCATTATTTTTTAATATATTTTTGGCTTCCAATATTGATGCTACATTTTTTGACCTGTCTTTGTAAACTCTTATAACACCCATTGAATCAAAAGCTTTTTTAAAAATACCACTTGTAACTTCTTCCTTTGCAATAAAATGAACAAATCTGTTAGTATTACTTGTAACCATTATAGGATCTAAGGCACATTTGTGGTTGCCAGCCAAAATTAAGCCCCCATCTTGAGAAATATTTTCTTTTCCGAATACCTTTGGCCTAAATATTAGTTTTAACAATGGTAAATATAGTAATTTCATAAAATTATAAAACAATTTCTTTTCTTTCATAACTATCCTCACTATTCTATAATATCATAAAAGATGAGCATATTCAACATATTGTAGCATCGTATTACATTTTTGTTACAAATATTGAAAATTATAAAACATTAGAGTAAAATGAATTTATAAAGTAAAAGGTGAACAAAATATAATGAAAGATTTTGAATTCCAAAGAAGCTTCTTAAAAGATGTATCTTATCAAAATGAAACAATAACAATAACAACTGGTTATATAATTGATTTTTATGATTATATAGTGGAGCAAACAACAGGAAAGGTTCTTAGAGGAAATGCAAATGAAAAACTAAGAGTAACATATGAAATGAAATTTAGACAAACATTAGACAAAAACAAAAAGATAACAAAATGTCCAAATTGTGGAGCAGAAGTAGACATCAATACGAGTGGTGTGTGTGAGTATTGTCATACAAAACTTGTTACAGAAAATACTAGATGGGTATTAACAGAAAAAAAGACGACAAACCAAGAATATATATAAAATAAATCACTGGGGATGAAAGCTAAAATTCATTCCCAGTAGAAGGAATGGAAGATAATGAACGAAATTTTAGAAAATTTAATAAAACACGATTCAGATTTTTCAGAATCTAAATTTAAATCAAAAGTAGAGAATATGTTTGTACAAATTAAATTATCCATAGTAACTGGCAAAATTGAAAGAATTGATCATTTTGTAAATGACGAAACATATGAAAAAATAAAACTAAAAGTACAAGAAGATAAGAACAACAATAGGATCCAAATATATGATGAACTAAATGTAGCTGATATACAAATTGTTGATATAGAAGAACTACAAGATAGATTTGAAATTAAGGTAAAAGTACATTCTAAATCATTAGAGTATTATATAGATAGAGAAAGCAGAAAATACTTGACAGGAAATAAAGAAGTTAGAACAGAAAGATATACAAATATTACATTTTCGAAATTCAAAAATGCTCAAAGCTACAAAGTAGTTAGAAAGTGCCCAACTTGTGGCGCAGTGATTGATGTGAATGCGAATGGACAATGCAGCTATTGCCATACGATTTTCAACTTAGAAAAATATGATTGGATTATTACAGAAATGGAGATATAAAATAAAGAAAAACTATAGAATTACAACAAAAATTCTATAGTTTTTCTTTTAACTATTTAATAATAAATTTATTATTTTAGGATAAAGTTCAGAGGCATTATTATTCCAATTGTCACAAATTTTTTTAGCCCTATCTCTAGAACCAGCAAATGTTTCAACCTCAAATATTACCTCATTATTTTCTATAATTTTACACCTTACAGTATATTCATCTTCACTTTTAGGTATAAATTCTGCAATAATTGAAGATTCTTCTTCAATACTAGCAAGTTCCTTATCAAAAATTGTATCTGCTTTTAATTTCACAATTCCTGGTAGCAATTCTTTTGTAAGAGAATATGCATTTTTACCTTCAGATGTTATTTTAACAACTGTTTCATCATCTTTTGTATAGCCTACAAGATTAGTATCAACTAAATCTTTTAATGTTTGCTGAAAATAAAAATAATTAATTCCATTTGTTGATGAAATAATTTTGTATAAACCGTCATTGGTTATAGATTTATCTAATTTAGTTAATATATATAAAATCAAAACTTTATTTTCAGCTAAGTTGTTTTTATCTGAATTTGATTTCATAAATAAGTCTCCTTGAAATTTTTTTCTATTATATCACAATTGTAACATAGATGTAAAGAAAAAGTAATAAAATTGTAATAAATAATGCTACTGTTCAGACTAGATTATAATTATTTCCGCCTAAATGTTGATATATAAATATATTTTGAACAAAACATAGCTGGGGTCTTCCTACTGGTCTTGTTCTTTCAATATATTTATATATCAACATTTAGGCTATTCTATAAAAGTTTAGTCTGAATAGTAACCAAATAATAAATACTTAATTCCCTAAGATTTTATTGGCTTGTAATTTAATTGTAATAAACTGCAATTTTAGCAAAAAAAGTTGTAAAAGTGTTGACTTTAGGCTAAAAGCATTGTATAATAATAAAGTATGAGTTTTAGCGTTGAAGCTAGATGTGGCTACATCCTTACGGAATAAAGGGATGGAGGGAACTCTAGTGGAGTATGTCTTGGCTTAGACCAGGCGGTAAGTTTTATAAAAGCACTTATCCCAAAATATCATACTCGTTTTGGGTTTTTATATTGGTGACAAACAAAACACCAGGAAGCGTTATAACTTGCCACTGTAATTTGAAGTAGCAGATGGCTACAAACTTGGGTAAACAATAAATTATAAGGGGAGGGGATACTTTTTATCCCTAGAGAATTGCCCAGATTTAAAAAATGTCCCCTGACAAATAAAAAAGGAGGGAATTACAAATGGCAAACACAGTAACAAGCGAAAAAATAAGAATAAGACTTAAAGCTTATGATCATGTTGTTTTAGATCAGTCTGCTGAAAAAATAGTAGATACTGCTAAAAAAACAGGAGCTAAAGTTTCAGGACCTATTCCATTACCAACACAAAAAGAGGTTGTAACTGTTATACGTTCTCCACACAAATACAAAGATTCAAGAGAACAATTTGAAATGAGAACACATAAAAGAGTTATAGACATTCTTTATCCAACACAAAAAACTGTAGATAGCTTGATGAAGTTAGAGCTACCAGCAGGTGTTGACATAGAAATAAAATTATAGGTTTTAAATCAGAGACCATGCTGGATTAAATTATGAATTCAGCCAATAGTTAGGAGGAAATATAAAGATGAAAAAAGGACTTATAGGAAAGAAAATAGGAATGACACAAATATTTGACGAAAAAGGAAATGTTATTCCAGTTACAGTAGTAGAAGCTGGACCTTGTGTTGTAGCACAAGTTAAAACAATAGACAACGATGGATATGATGCAATACAATTAGGATTTGGAGATGTAAAAGATAAACACATCAATAAACCAGAAAAAGGACATTTTGCAAAAGCAAAACTAACAGCTAAAAAACATTTAAGAGAATTTAGATTAGATTCAATAGAAGGAATCAAAGTTGGAGATGAACTAAAAGCAGATGTATTTGAAGCTGGAGAAAAAGTAGACGTACAAGGAACAACAAAGGGAAAAGGATTCCAAGGCGTTATAAAAAGACATGGCCAACATAGAGGACCTATGGGACATGGTTCAATGTATCATAGAAGACCAGGTTCAATGGGTGCTTGTTCAACACCAAGTAGAGTATTTAAAGGTAAAAAACTTCCTGGACATATGGGAAGACTTACAGTTACAGTACAAAACTTAGATGTTGTAAGAGTTGATATGGATAAAAATGTATTATTAATAAAAGGTAGTGTTCCAGGTGCAAAAGGAGCTATCTTAAAAATAAAATCAGCTGTAAAGGCTAGCAAATAGGGAAAGGAGGAAACGATAAAATGCCAAAAATAGATGTTTATGATATGAAAGGTAAAAAGGTTAGTGATGTAGAATTAGCAGATAGCGTATTTGGAATTGAGCCAAATGAAACTATAGTACACACAGTACTTGTTAATTATTTAGCTAATCAAAGACAAGGTACACAAAGTACTAAAACAAGATCTGAAGTTCGTGGTGGTGGTAAAAAACCATGGAGACAAAAAGGAACAGGTAGAGCAAGACAAGGAAGTATCCGTGCTCCACAATGGATTAAAGGTGGTATAGCATTAGGACCAAAACCTCGTTCATATAAATACAGAGTAAACAAGAAAGAAAAAAGACTTGCAATTAAATCAATATTAAGTTCTAAAGTAATAGAAAATGAATTAACAGTTGTTGATAAATTAGAACTTAAAGAATTCAAAACAAAAACAATGGTTACTACTTTAGCTAATTTAAAAATTGAAGGAAAAACTTTAATAATCCTTCCAGAAAACAATAAAGAAGTACAATATTCAAGCAGAAATATAGAAGGTGTAAAAGCAATTGTAGCAAACAATATAAATGTATTTGATTTATTAAAATACAATAAATTAATTTTGCCTCTAGAAACTGTTAAGAAAATAGAGGAGGTGTATGCTTAAATGTTACCAGAAGAAATTATAATAAAACCAATTGTTACAGAAAAAAGTAATGATGCATTACAAGAAGGAAAATATACTTTTAAAGTTAACAAAAAAGCTACAAAAGTTGAAATAGCAAAAGCTGTTGAAAAACTTTTTGAAGTAAAAGTACTAAAAGTAAACACAATGAATGTAAGTGGCAAAAAAAGAAGAGTAAGATATGAAACAGGTAAAACACCAGATTGGAAAAAGGCTATTGTTACAATAGATACGAATCCATCTGATAAAACATATTTAGCTAAAGGCGGAAAAGAAACTAAAATTTCTAAAAAATACAAAGACTCTATTGAGGAATTCATGGGAGCCTAGGAAATTGATTAAAAGCAATAATCTGCACATTTTCATATCATTAATCAGACTTCGACGTACACAAGTACGCCTTCATCCTGATTAATTCATGAAAATGCGCATCTTATCACTTTTAATCAATTTACAAAAATTTATCTGTTATGCGGAGCAGGAAAAATATCCGTAAATATTATAGAGAAGAGAATTTAGCAAAAACGAGTATTGCAAGGCAAATTTAAAATTATTGACGAGACTATACATATGTATGTCGAGGAAAATGATTTTAAATTTAACGAAGCAAGACGAAGTTTTTCATAAATTCGAGAGGAGAAATAACAATGGGAATGAAACACTTTAAAGCCTATACTCCATCAAGAAGAAATATGACAGTATCAGATTTCGAAGAAATAACAAAGAAAATACCTGAGAAATCATTATTATCAAAGAAGAAAAAACATGCAGGTAGAAACTCATATGGTAGAATTACTGTTAGACATCAAGGTGGAGGAAATAGACAAAAATACAGAATAGTAGATTTTAAACGTAATAAAGATGATATGGAAGCAACAGTAATTGGTATCGAATATGATCCAAATAGAAGTGCAAACATAGCATTAATTGAATATGCTGACGGAGAAAGAGCGTATATATTAGCACCACAAGGATTAACAGATGGTGACAAAGTAATATCTGGACAAAGCGAAGATATTAAAGTAGGTAACTGTATGCCAATAGAAAGCATACCAGTTGGTACATTAATTCATAACATAGAACTAAATCCAGGACAAGGTGGAAAGCTAGTTAGAGGTGCAGGTCAAAGTGCACAACTTATGGCAAAAGAAGGAAAATATGCACATGTAAGACTTCCTTCTGGAGAAATGAGATTAATATTAGCAAGATGTAGAGCAACAATAGGAGTAATAGGAAATAGCGACCATTCAAATATGAAAATAGGTAAAGCAGGTAGAAAAAGACATATGGGAATTAGACCAACAGTTAGAGGTTCTGTTATGAACCCAGTAGATCACCCACATGGTGGTGGTGAAGGTAGAGCTCCTATAGGTCATGCTGGACCAATGACTCCTTGGGGCAAACCAGCTCTTGGATATAAGACAAGAAACAAGAAGAAACAATCTAACAAATTTATAGTTAAGAGGAGGAAATAAAACTTATGTCAAGATCAAGTAAGAAAAAACCATTTGTAGCAGAAAAACTATTGAAAAAAATAGAAGCTATGAATGAAACAGGTCAAAAAGAAGTTCTAAAGACATGGTCAAGAGCTTCAACAATATATCCACAAATGATTGGTCATACAATAGCTGTTCATGATGGTAGAAAACATGTTCCAATTTACATTTCAGAAGAAATGGTTGGACACAAGCTAGGTGAAT
>JAFWKV010000038.1 GCA_017511265.1 Clostridia bacterium
ACGGGATAAAAAAACATCACCCTATCCATTGGTTATATTTATTAAAAAATGTAGACCGCGTAGGCGTAGCGGCTGGAGCTTTCCTTTCATTAATGTAAATTTTAATGAAAGAAAGCGACAACAAGGTCGTAATGTTTAATAAATATAACCAATGGATAGGGTAATGTTTTTTTGCCCCGTCCCAAAAAACAGCATCATCCAAACAAGCTTATTTGATTACTTTCTGGAATTCCATCTAGACAGCCAAACTTTCTAAGTAAATCCACAACAGAATTACCAATTTTTGCTCTAATTCTTAAGTCATCTACAGACATTATTTTTTCTTCTCTGGCAGCCTTGTAAATTCCTTCTGCTGCAATTCCACCTAATCCTGGAATACTTTTCAAAGGAGGTCTAATTCCATCTTCTTCAACAATAAAATTCTTGTTATGTGATTTATATAGGTCAATTGGTAAGAATTTTATTCCTCTTTCATACATTTCTAAAACAAGTTCTAATATTGGATACATTGTTTTATCTTTTTGTGTTGCATTATTCCCCATTAAATCAATTTCCTTCATTTTATTTTTTACTTTTTCTTTTCCAAAAATCATACATTCACTGTCAAAGTCATCAGCTCCTCTTATTGAAAAGAATGCTGCATAATATGCCATTGGTTTGTGAACCTTATACCATGCTATTCTGAACGCATTTGTTACATAAGCTGCAGCATGGGCTTTTGGGAACATGTACTTAATTTTTTCGCATGATTCAATATACCAATCGGGTACATTGTGTTCTTGCATTAGTGCTTTGTATTCAGCCCATTTTTCTGGGTCTTTTAGTGCCTTCCCTTTACGTACTGTTTCCATTATTTTAAATGAAGCATCTTTTGGAACACCTTTGTGTATTAAGTAAATCATAATATCATCTCTACAACATATTGCTTCTGTAAGTGTTACTACTCCGTCTTTTATTAATTCTTGTGCATTATTAAGCCATACATCTGTACCATGTGATAAACCTGAAATACGTATCAATTCATCAAATGTGGTTGGTTTTGTGTCTACTAACATTCCTCTTACAAATTTTGTTCCAAATTCTGGCACGCCAAAGCTTCCAACTTCTGAATTAATTTGTTCTGGTGTAACTCCTAATGCTTTTGTTGAACTAAATATTGACATTGTTTCTTTATCATCTAATGGAACTGTTGTAGGATCCATTCCTGTAATGTCGTAAAGCATTCTTATAACTGTTGGATCATCGTGTCCTAGTATGTCAAGCTTTAATAAGTTTTGGTCTATTGAGTGATAATCAAAATGTGTTGTTATAATGTCTGAATTTGGGTCATCTGCTGGATGCTGTACTGGACAAAATTCGAATATTTCTCTTCCTTTGGGTACAACTATAATTCCCCCTGGATGTTGCCCTGTTGTCCTTTTTACACCTGTGCACCCTTTTGCTTGTCTTGCTATTTCCGCTTTGCTTATTGGTATATTTCTATCTTCATAATATCCTTTTACATATCCAAATGCTGTTTTATCAGCAATTGTGCCTATTGTTCCTGCTTTAAATGTTGTTCCTTTACCAAAAATTACTTCAGTATATCTATGTGCTTTTGCTTGATACTCTCCTGAAAAGTTTAAGTCGATGTCTGGTTCTTTGTCTCCATTAAAGCCAAGGAATGTTTCAAATGGTATGTCCATTCCATCTTTTTCTAATTTGTGTCCACATTTTGGACATTCTTTGTCTGGTAAGTCGAATCCATTTCCATATCCATAATCTGTAAAATCTGAATATTTACAGTTTGGACATCTATAGTGTGCTGGCAAGGCATTTACTTCTGTAATACCTGTCATAAATGCAACTAAAGATGAGCCTACAGAGCCTCTTGACCCTACTATGTAACCATCTTCATTTGACTTCCATACTAATTTTTGTGCAATTATGTACATAACTGAGAAACCATTTGATATAATTGAGTCTAATTCTTTGTCTAATCTTTCCTTTACAATTGAAGGAAGTTCCTCTCCATATAGTTCATGTGCTTTATCATAAGCTATATCTTTTATTGTTTGCTCACACCCTGGTATATGTGGGGGACATTTTTCTGGAGATATTGGGCTTATTTGCTCACACATATCTGCTATTTTATTTGTGTTTGTTACTACAACTTCATAGGCTTTTTCTTCACCTAGATAACTGAATTCTTCTAACATTTCGTTTGTTGTTCTTAAATATAATGGTGCTTGATTGTCTGCATCTTTATATCCTTGTCCAGCTTCTAATATACGTCTATATAGTTCATCTTCTGGATCCATAAAGTGGACATCACATGTTGCTACAACAGGTTTATTTAATTTTTCCCCAAGTTTTACAATTTTTCTATTTATGTCTTTTAAATATTCCCTATCTGGAACACGCTCTTCTCTTACTAGAAATTCATTATTCCCAATTGGCTGAATTTCTAAATAATCATAAAATTTTGCAATTGCTTCAACTTCCTCATCAGACTTTCCTAAAAGTATTGCTTGATATAATTCTCCTTGTTCACATGCACTTCCTAGTATTAGTCCTTCTGAATATTTTTTTAGCAAACTTTTTAATATACGTGGTCTTTTATAAAAATAGTTTAAGTGTGAATATGACACTAACTTATACAAGTTCTTAAGTCCAACGTAATTTTTAGCTAAAATTATAGCATGATATGTTTTTAATTTTTTAAATTCTTCTTTTTTAGCTTTGTCATCAGAACCGAAGTAAATCTATGTCTTCTATAGTTTTTGCTCCACGTTCTTTTAATATATCCATCATTACATTCATTACTTTTACAGTAGTATCAACATCATCTAATGCTCTATGAGCTACTTCTACTTTTATTTTTAGCTTGTCTGCAATTTTACCTAGTTGATATTTTTTTAAGTCTGGAAATATGTCTCTTGCCATTCCTAAAGTGTCAACATAAGTATAGTCAAAATCATATCCTAATTGTTTTGCATTTTCTTTTAAAAATCCTATATCAAAATCTGCATTATGGGCAACCAAAACTGAGTCTCCTAAAAATTCTAACAGTTTTGGAAATACTTTGTCTATTGTTTCTGCGTCTTTTACCATATCATCTGTTATTTTAGTTACTTCTACTACTCTTTGTGGAATTGGCTTTTCAGGATTTACAAAACATGCAAATTCATCTATAACCTTTCCATCTTTTACTTTCATTACACCAATTTCTGTGATTTTTTCTGTTTTTGCTGAAAAGCCTGTTGTTTCTAAGTCTAGTACACAATATGTTGTGTCTATACTCTGTCCCTTACTATTTGTAACTGATGGCATTTTATCTGGAGCTAAATATGCTTCTACACCATAAATTACTTTCATATTTTTATTGTCTCTTCCAAGTAATTTATGGGCTTCAGGGAATGCTTGTACTACACCATGGTCTGTTATTGCAATTGATTTCCATCCCCATTTCATTGCTCTTTTTATTAAATCTGTTGCTGATGTCATTGCATCCATTTGACTCATTTTTGTATGCATATGTAGTTCTACTCTTTTTTCTTCTGCTAAGTCTTGCCTTTCTGTTTTCTTTACCCCTGCTGTTTCTATTAATGTATTTGTCATTATTGTTAATTCTCCTGCATACGGATCTAATTGTGCATTTCCTACTAATTTTACGCCTTTTGCCTTTTTCATTCTTGATAATATTCTGTCTGCATCTTCACTATCTTTTGCAAATATTTTACATGTTATTGTGCTTGAGCCATCATATACATCAAACATTAATAATACTTTTCCACTTCTTAATTCTCTTGATTCTGTGTTTATTATTTCTCCTGAAATTGCTATTCTGCCTTCATCTGGAGTTAGCTCATTTACCTTTACTATTTTTTCTTTTATATTTATGTTTCTTCCATATATTAATGGTGTTTCTTCTTCAATTATTTCTTCTTTTTTGTTATCATCTTTTGATTCTTTTTTGATTTGTTTATTTTGTTCTGCTTCTTCTTTATTTTCAATTTGTTCAGTTGCCCAATGCTCCATAGTTCTTTCTATAGCTAGTCTTTCTGCTCTTTCTATTTTTTCTTGTGTAGCTTTTAAGTCTTCTTCATTTATGTTTTCTATTAATGTTATTTTATATTCTCTTCCATATAAATTTTTTATGACGTTTCCTAATTCTTTATCAAATTTTTTTGCTTTTAAAAAATCTGCTCCTCTAATTGGAAGAATTGCTTTTAATTCATTGCCATTTATTTCGACTTTGCTTTTTACTAGCATTGATTTTGTAATTGGATATTTTCGTGCCATAAAGCATGTAATGTTAGTCCATTCGTCTTCAATGTTTTTTATTTTAGTCCCATCTTCATATTTTAATACTATTGTAACTTCTGATAAATTGAATCTTCTTTTTATAAATTTTTCTATAAACCATAAGTCTTTTATTTCTATATATTCTGGTGTTTCAAGTGTGATTTCTAATTTATTCTGCTTTTTTATTAAATTTAATTGTATAATTTTTGCATTTAATATATTGCTTTCTGTTTTATAATCACTAAATACTTCTTTTACTGTTTTTACTGCTAGAGACATAACTTTTCCCCCTTAGATAAATGTATTTTATCACAAGGTTTTAAATTTTGCAAAACAAAAAATTACAGGTTTTGCCCTGTATTTTTTGCTTTTATATTTTCAATACTTTCTTTTAGATTTTTTATTAGATAATCCACATCTTCCTTAGTATTTTCATCTCCAAATGTTACTCTAATAGTTCCATTTGCCCACTTTTGGTCTAAACCTATGCTTGTTAATACATGTGATGGATTAGGTTCTTCCGAATTACATGCAGAACCAGTTGATACGCATATTCCCTTAGCATCTAAGTCATATAAAATTGCATTTCCATCAACATTTTCAAATGAAAAATTAGCATTTCCAGCTAACCTATTGTTTCTTGCTCCATTTAATTTGCAATTTGGAATATTTTTTTCTACTTGTTCTATGTAATATTCTCTGAGTTCTTTTAAATGGTTTTTATGCTCATTTAAATTGTCTTTTGCAAGTTCAGTAGCTTTGCCTAATCCTATTATTCCTGCAACATTTTCTGTTCCTGCTCTTTTATTTTTTTCTTGGTGTCCTCCATCAATGTATCTATCAAATTGTATTCCTTGTTTTACATATAATGCTCCAATTCCTTTTGGTCCATTAATTTTATGTCCAGATAAGCTTAACATGTCTATTCCCATTTGCTCTACATTTATTTCAATATTTCCTACTGCTTGAACACAATCACTATGAAATATTATATTATTAGCTTTTGCAATTTTGGCTATTTCTTTTATTGGCTCTATTGTACCAATTTCATTATTAGCAAACATTATACTAATTAAAATAGTTTTTTTGTTAATACTTTTTCGTAGTTGTTGTAAATCTACAATTCCATCACTATCTACATTTAAGTATGTTACTTTAAATCCTTGTTTTTCTAATGTTTTACAGCTTTCTAGCACTGCAGGGTGCTCTATTTTAGATGTAATTATATGTCTTCCTTTTTCTTTGTTTGCATAAGCAATTCCTTTTATTGCTGTATTATCGCTTTCGCTTCCTGAGCCTGTAAAATATATTTCTTTTGGATGTGCTCCTATTAAGTTTGCTACTTTTGTTCTTGCTTCTTCTATTGCTTTTTTATTTGTTCTTCCTATGCTATAGGAAGATGATGGATTACCATAGCTTTCAGAAAAATATGGTAACATTTCTTGTAATACTTCTTCTTTTACTTTAGTTGTGGCACTATTATCAAAATACAACATATAAATCTCTCCTCTTTTTTATTATATTGTATTCTTCTTTTGATAAATTTGAGACTATATTTATTTTTCGAACTTATTTAATTTTCTATTTGCAATTTTTTTATTTTTTCTAGGTTATTTACTACTGATTCATATCCATATTTAAAACAAGAATCAAGTTTTTCTACATCCAAAAGTCCTGTTTTGTCTGTTGGTACAGTTAGTACATAATCACTAGATTGCAAATTATTATCTGATATTTTATTTCCCATAGCATCTATAGTTCTCATTATAATGTCCATAGCATTGCTTTGTTCATTAACTTCATCTGCTGCAAAGTTAACTGCCATAACTTTTGTTGCGCCTTTTTTTCTAACCTCTTCAACTGGAACATTATCTAAAATTCCTCCATCCAGAAACATATGATTTTTATATTTAACAGGGTTAAATACTCCTGGGAAACAACTTGTTGCTCTAATTGCTTTTCCTATATTTATATCTGTTATATAGTAGGTATTTTTTTCTTTTGATATACTATTTGTAAATACATATTTATTAACATTTGATATATCCACTGTTGGAATTGCTATTGGCATATTTATGTCTTTTATTATTTTTATTCCTTTTTTATTAGCTATTTTATCAAATTCTTTTTCTAGAAGTTCTCCTGAATTTAGCCCCTTTACATTTGAATTTTTGGTCATTTTATATGCTTTAATTCCACTAATTATTGTACTTCCATTTATTGCTGCAACATCTTTAGCATATCTTTTAAAAAGTTCAAAAATATAATATGGCGAATATCCCATAGCATACAATGCTGCTATAATTCCACCTGAACTCGTTCCTCCTATTACATCTATTTTTATTTTATTGTCTTCTAATGCTTTTAATACTCCTGCATGTGCAATTCCTCTAATTCCACCACCAGATAAAGCTAATCCTAATTTCATAATTTTTCACCTTAAATATTATTTGCCATATTAGGAAAATATATGCAAAAAAATGAGTTATCTATAATAATGATAACTCATTTTTTGATTTGCGTTGATTTTAATATTAATACCAATACCATTTATCTGATTTTGTACTATTATTAGTTGCACTTTTATTTGTCGTACTAGATTTATTGCTCATACTAAGTTTTGAAATTTTATTTGCATTTTCTCTAAATTGGTCTTGTTTTTTCAATTTATCAGTTAGGCTTTCACTTGATGCTCCTATTTCTTTTAAGTATTTATTTAATTGTGAGCTTAATGTATTGCCAAAATTTCCTAATTGTCTGTGTGTTGTTTCTGCTAAAGCTCTTAAATCTGACAATGCTTGATGAATCTCTGGACTGTTTGTTGATTTAACTGTGCTAGCCATTTTTTGCAAAATATCTTCAGTTAGATCTGCATTATTTTTAAATTTTGTTAAATTAGATTTAAGGTCTTCTACCCATTTTTGTATTTGTGTGGTTGTTAAATTGTCTGTTGCAGCAAGTCCCGTTGCAGCTATGGCACTCGTTGCTCCACTTGTATTTTTTATTGTGCTTGCTACTGTTTTTTTAGCAGTTTTACTGTTTTGAGCTACTTTTTTTTGATTTGCTTTATTTTTAGCTGTATCTTTTTTTGCTTGTTCTTTTGCTTTTGCTTTTGCATTATTTTTTTCTAATTGCTTTTGATTTGCTGCATTTTTAGCTGTGTCTTTTTTTGCTTGAGCTTTTGCCTTTGCTTTCGATTTACTTGTAGTTGCCATTTTTTATTCACTTCCTTACATATTATTTTTAATTTTATTTGCTTTTGCTGGCTTTTGTTTGAGTTGTAATAAATTCATCAACATTTTTTACAACTGTTTTCATCTCTTTTTCTTCACTTTGAAGTATTCTTACAATTTCTTCAATTTGCGCACAAGCGTCTGCACCTATTGGATAATTATCTCTGAAAGTTTTACCTGTAGAACTTTTTAAGCTTTTTTGTAATGCATCTAAAAGTGTTGGCCATTTTGATAAGTTTTTATTTAGTTCTTCATTAAGTGTTTTTAATTCTTTTAGATTTTTTTCTGTTAAAGCAACACCTGCCATTATTTCCACCTCCCTCTATAATTTTTTCATTTTTTACTTTTAAATCTACAATCTTTATTATGTTTTGGTAAAATTTAATTTCAATATACATATAATTTTATAATTTGTCAAGTATTATATTAAAATTAATTCTGTTCCATTTTTAATATCAGTATCTCTTATTGTTGCATTATAATCATAATACATTCCTGTATTCTTATTATAAAGTAGAGGTGATTCTTTAGGTGTATAAATATCCATATTTATTTCATTTATTCCTTTTATAATTAGTAGAATTGCATCTCCTATTTTTCTACTTAAAGGAATTTTAATATCATATTGTTTTTCTATTATTGGAATATATAGTTTTACTAGCACTTTATCCACTATTCATCACCTTCTTCTTTCATACCTAACAATTTAACTAGTGTAGCATCTCCATCTAATATAATGTATCCAAAGCTTCTTCCACAATCATTTTCTAATCCATCTATGTTAAAGTTAGTAGAAATAAGTGATTGATTTTCTACTCCACTTCCTACCCATATTCCACAGTTTTCTTTAATATGTTCACTATACCATGAATCGTAATTATAATCATTTAAGAAATTAGGATTTTCAACTATAATAAAAGCTAAATTGTTATTATCATTTTCATCTGCAAATGAAAACAGTGTATTTAAATCTTCATCTTCAAATATGCCACTAGCTATGATTTTATTTAATCCTATAATTAAACATAGAGTGAATTGTTCTTCATCTCCATTATATGCGTTCTCTATTTTTTCAACAAAAGAAATTAGTTCTTTTTGTAAACTTCCTTTAACTTTTTCAGGATCAAAAGAAAGGATATTTACATTTTTTATCTTTTTAGCTATATTTATAATATTATTGGCATATTCAATAGCATCATTCATATTTTTAGAAACAACAATAGTTATACTATTTTGTACAAAATCATAAGTGTATATATTAAGATTTGCTTTAATCATTCCAATAGGTACTTCTGTAATATCAGTTAGGTATTGTGATAAGTCTTGTATTTTTAGTAACTTAGGTAATGTTGGTATAGATGTTGCAACAATTGGGTTTTTACTGTTTGTAGCTTCAATTGCATTTTTAATATGTGTGTTGTATTCAGAATGTTCACATATTTTAGCTGTTTGAAATTCTAAAATATTATCATTTATATTAACTAATCCTCTTCCAAATATGTGAATTGGTTTTATTGGTGGTTTTTTATCAAATATACTAATATATTCATCTTCATTATTCAACAGTAGTGCAAATTTTTCTCCAAAGTTTTGTGCCAATCTGTATCTTAAATCTGTACTAGCTGTTACTGATATAACAAATACTATACCACATTTTGTTCCATCTCTTGTTAATGTAGAAAACATATCTTCATATCTTTCTTCAGATATTTCATTAAATGACTCATAACTATTTATAACAACAATTAACATTGGCATAATATTGCCTTGTGCAATATAAAGATTGTAATCACCATTATAATCAGATAGTATTTCTTTTCTATTTTTTAATTCTTTATCAATCATTTCAAAGAATTTTTGTATTTTGTCATCTTCACCAGCAAATACAGTATCACCAACATGATTACTATTATTGTATATTTTTAAGGCTTCACTTCCAAAGTCTAAAATATATAATTGTACTTGTTCTGTAGTATAATTTGTTATTAAGTCATAAATCATCGTGCTTAATAATGTCTCTTTTCCACTTTCTGCATTACCATAAATTACAATATTGTCTTTTTTCATAAAGTCTATAGTTACTAAATCTTGTCTTTGATTTGAAGGATCATCATATTCTCCTATAACAACATTGATACTATTCTTTTTATTTTTTAAATTGTATTTTTTTCTTAAATCTTTTATATAAATATCATTTGGTATATTTTCTAACCATAGATTATCTGTTTCAATATTTTCTTCTTGTGCTATTTCATTTATATATTTTACTAGGGTTGTTAATTGGTCTTCTTTTGCTTCTGCAACGACTTGTAGATTATCATCAATTCTTTTTATTGGTATGCCTATATCTGAAATAAATTCAATTGATGTATCGATTTTTTTGTTTGTGGTTTCGGCTGGAATATATGGTGCTCCCGCCCAACCTGATTGTCCAATTGCAAAATATTCTGCAACACCAACTTGCATATAAAATTGACCTGGATTTTTTAAATATGCTGCATCTGGTTTTCCTATAACATCTGAGCTATCAGCTGTGTCTTGCACTTTTAAACATATTGAAAATTTACTATTACTACGAATTTGATCATTTACAATACCTGCTGGTTTTTGGGTAGCTAATATAAGGTGTACTCCTAAACTTCTTCCTATTCTTGAAACACTCATTAATTCATCCATAAAATCTTCTTGTTGTTGCTTTAGTTCTGCAAATTCGTCACATATTATAAATAAGTGAGGAATTGGTATGTTTATAACACCATCATGGTACAATTTTTGATATTTATAAATATCTATTGTACCTTCATTTGTCATATTTCTAGCTTTATTAAATAATACTTGTCTTCTTCTTAATTCACTTTGTATTGATGTAAGAGATCTATGCAAACCATTAGTATCTATATTTGTAATTGTTCCTACTAAATGTGGTAATTTATAGTCATTTTTTTGAAAAGCCCCAGCTAGTCCTCCACCTTTATAATCTATTAATAAAAAGTTTACATCATCCGGATGATAATTTAATGCCAATGATAAAATATATGTAATAATAAATTCACTTTTTCCTGAACCTGTTGATCCTGCTATTAATCCATGAGGTCCATGATATTTTTCGTGTGCATCTAAGGAAATTATCATTCCATTGCTATCTATTCCTATAGGTGCTTTTAATGATAAAGTGGCATCATGTCTTCTCCATCTGCCTATTATATCTAGTTGTTCTATTTTTCCTACATCATACATTTCTAAAAATGTGAAACTATCTGGTAATGAAGTTACACCATTGTTTTTTATTCTTATATGAGTATTTGATAAATTTTGCGCAATCTTTTCAAAATATATTGCACTTTGTGGTTCTATCTTAAATTGTGTTTGACTGATATCACTTAGTCCACCTTCATATAAAATTCCATTTGCCTTTTTTCTAATATCTATGAATGTTCTACATCTATCTGGTAATTGGAATACATCTTCTGTAATACATATCAAGCTCATTCCCTTGTCTGTACTGTTTTTTGAAAATTCATTAATAAATGATATATCTTCAATTTTTTTATAATCATCTGTTATAATTAAGTAATATGGTGAATATATATTTTTTTCTTCATTTGTATCTGTATTTGTTCTATAGCCTATTTCTTCATATAAATATTGAGATATTTCATTTATATCATCATAATTATCAGCAAAAAATCTTATTTGTTTTTCATTATCCCATATATGTGGTAACATTTTAACAAATTGCCATTCTTTTGAATTTTTATTGCTTAATAAGAAAACAAGTTTTAATTCTTCATAGCTGTGTAGTGTAACTAATTGAAGAATAATATTTTTCATATACTTGATTACAAAATCATTATCATTTGTAACAATTGCTGATATAGGATTTTCTATCAAAGACATTGTAACAGGTGCATTATCTATTTCTCTAGAATATTCTAATAATTTATTTAAAAGTTCAGTTAAATTATCTTCTTCCAACGAAAACTTTTCTGCAGGATATGACATATCTATTTGTGTTGGAGCTTCTCCTATTCCTAATCTTATTTGAAGGAAGTCTTCATCATCAATTTTTCTCTCCCATAATCTAGGTGATTTTTCTGCAATTACATTTGCACATTCACTAGCAGATAAATATGTTTCATACATAATCTTTTTTTGTTTGCTTTTTATACTTTTTATTTGATTATACTTTGCTTTTAAATATTGTCTATATTTTTTTTGTCTATTAGCTTCGTTCTTTTTTTCCATCCTTTTTTCCCATTTTTCTTCTATAATAGGAAAAATAAACATTCCCATAAGCATTGCTATTGACATAGTAAGACCTAAGACAATATCTAACACACTTGCAGTTCCAGAAGCAATATCTTGTATTACTGAAACAAATGATGAAAGCATCATTGTTCCCATAAATAAAGACCCACCAATTCTGATAAACATTGGCATTTTTCCACTATTTTGTGGTGAAGGTGGTTCATCTATTTGAACTTTTTCTTCTATAATTGTTGGTACCATCCTTGGTGATTTAGAATAGTATTCCTTTACATTATTTTCACTTTCATCATTTTGCTCTATAAAATTCGATTTTTTTAATTTTACTTTTTTAATTTTACTTAATGCAAATTGTTCGTTATTTATTTTAATGTTATTGTCTGGATTATTTATATATATGCTGTCTTTTATCATAATTATTTTTAATCCCATTATATATATAACATCACCATTAAATATATTTTTGGTATTATCATATACAGGAAAATTATTAACATATATACCATATTGTGTGTCATAGTTTTCTAAAATCCACTTACCCTTAAATTTTACTATTCTTGCATGAATATCTTTGATAAAAGGGTTATTATAAACTATGCTATTATTACTATTTTTACCAATAGTAATTTCATTTGTTTTTATTATATCCATGTGTACAAAAGAATTATCATAATCTGGCATACATACCAAAATATATATATCTTTTTTTATATTATTTATACAAATTGGATATATTTTATTTTCCTCAAGCTTAATTCTAGAAATAGTTTGAGAATTATAATCAAGTAATTGAGAATATGTGCTACTTATTGCTTCATAGTTTTCTTTATTTATTTTTATATTAACTATCTTTTTCCCATTATCTTCAATCCAGTAGTTGTCTACTATATTTTTCGGTAACTCCCTATTTATAAGGTGTTTTTTCCCTATTAGCGCAATTCGCATTTTTTTATTCCTTTCATTTGTATCTTTTGTTATTCTTTACTATAATATGAATTTCCATATCCATTATCAATTTTAATATATTCATCTATAAAATCAACTTTGCTTTGATTTTCGCTTGCTTCATATTTAGGTTCAATAATAATTTTTCCTTCTGAATCAATTGCTCCCCATTTTCCATCTCTTTTTACAGAAGCATATCCATAATTGTTAAATTCATTAACCAATTCATATTCATAATTAACTTTAATATTTCCATTTGAATCAACAAATCCCCATTTTCCATCTTGAGTTGCAGCAAATAATTTATTATTTGGGAATAATTGTGAACTTTTTATTGTTTCTCCATCTTTATTAAAATATTTTATTTCACTATCTGAAGATACTTTTATATATTCATCTTGATTCTCTATTACAGCATTTGCCATTTCACATATTTTTTTCATATCTTTAGAATATAGTTCTGTAACATTAGTTTCTGAAGAAAATGTTTGTATTATGTCTTTTCCTTTAACCTTTTGAACTAAATCATATTTTAATTCTATTACATTTTTTTCATTACTATCTATTATTCCCAATTTTCCGTTTAAATCACATACTATAAAATAATCTCCAAATGCATATTCTATATATAGATATTCTGATTTTATAACTTGTTTTTCATTTGCTCCTATAACTCCATAATAATTGCCATTTTCTTTTGACATGATTGTTATTTTATAGTTTTCATTTGCTGTTGGCATTACTGTTTTATCAAAATCAATATTAACCTTTTCTCCTTTTGAATTATATACTGATTTTAAATTATTCTTTTCAACATAAATATTTTCACCTTTTGCTTGTACATTTGTATTTTCAATTGGTATTATGATTTTTCCTGATAAATCAGCTACACCAAAATTTTTATTTTTTTGTAGTATAAAAATATTAGTTGTTTGATCATAATCAATGTCTTGATATTCGTTATTTAAAATGTCTTTTTGATTTTTTATTATACCATATTGCCCATTTTTTGCTGCAATTAAATATACATCACCATTATTAGAAAGTTCTGTTACTCTAGATATGTCATTATATTCTAATTTAATTTTTAGTTTTCCTTTATAGTCTACATATCCATATTTGTAACCATTTTCGTTTTTTTCACCAACTATATATCCTGATTTTTTATATCCGTTTTCTTCACTGTAATAGCTATCTCCAATTATTGTGTTGTATTCTGGTTTTACTAGTATTGTTCCTTTTATGTTGGCTGCTCCAACTTTTCCGTTTTTTTCGATTTGAAGTTGTCCTTCTATATTTGGAAATCCCTGTATACTATCATATTCTGTTTCAAGTAGCTTTTTACCTGTCATATCTATAATTCCATATTTTCCATTTTTTTCTGACTGTAATATGCTTTTTTCATATGGTATATTTGATGCTACATTTTTTAGTTCTATGGCTCTTACTGAATTATATTCTGCAAATAATTGCTGTTTATTAGAATTCATTGCTATGCTTTTTTCATTGTTGTAACATATAAAAATGTCTTTTGATGGATTTGGTATTTCTATTTTATCATATTCTGTATTTATAATTGTTTTTCCTGCTGAATCTATTACTCCATATTTTTCATTTTCTTTTGCAACAAAATATTTGTATTCAGACACTTGTTCAATTTGATAGTCTCTTTTATCTGATTCAATTTTATTAAATATAAAGTATCCTATACCTGCAATTAGAATTATTATAATTAATAGTATAAAGATTATTTTTTTACTCATATATACTCCTTCTTCCCTTTATAGTATATATGTATTATATAATTTAAGCCTTGTCTTGTCAACGCTACAAATTACATTCCTGTTACTGGTAATATTTTTACTTCTTCAGTTATTTCTTTTTGAATTTTTGGTGTCTCTGGAGTTTTGGGTTTTTCTGGCTCTTTGGGCTTTTCAATTTTAGTGTATGTATCTGTATATTTATTTGTAGCATCTTCAAACATATATGCAGTTAAAGCATAATTTTGCCAATCCGCACTTGGAGAAGCTCCGTATAATACTGGTTTTGTTTTTACTTCTGTTTTTATGTTTAGAGTAAATTTTCCATCTTCAGTTAGTTTTTCTTTTGGTAACATTATTTTAAAATTTTCTTTTTCTGAAAATTTACTTGTTTCTGTTCCATCTAATTTTGTTATTTTACTACCTTCAGGCAAAGTTCCTTTTACTTCTATTTCATAATCAAGATGTTTTACATCTGATTTTACAGAATATATTTTTGATATGTATTTGTTATCTTTTTCATCATCTGTCCAATTTTTACTTTCTGCTTTTATTTCAACATTATTGGTATTAATTGTTTCTGTTGAATTTTGTGCATCTGATACTATTTTCTTTAGTGCATTTAGTGTTCTTTCTCCCGCTTCTCCTATTGCTTCATAATCATCTGGCTCATTTTCATACAAATAGCAATATACTGCTTGTTTCGTTGCAGTAAAGGCTTCATCTGTGTCTGCAACTCCTAATTCTTCTAAACTTTTATATGGATAACCATTTATAACTGTTCTCCATAGTCCTAAATCATTTATTCTTGTTGTTGTAGATACTGTATATTCTAATTCATCTGTTACTCCTGGTAATGGCTTGTCCAAACAATAGGCTGGATAATTTATTCCATTATCCCCATAATATTCAACATATGTAGTTTTAACGATTACTCCTTTGTATTTTAATAATTGTTCACACATTCCTCCATAGTGTAAATCTATTTGTGAAATTTGTTCTAAATTTGTTGCTTTAACGCTATTTAAAATAACTATATTATTCATTATTATTGTTACTGCTATTATTAATAGTGCAGTTATAAGTTTTAATTTTAGTTTCAATATTATTCCTCACTTTCTATTTTTTCTACTCCTTGTATACATCTTCTATACTGTGGTTCATTTTCTACACATGTAATTAATGTAATTCTGTTATCTTCTGTATTTTTTAAATATTCCCAATTTGTATTTTCAATTATTTCATGTTTTTTTACTTCATATACCATAGTAAAATCTTTATGCTTATATATAATTTCACTTCCTTCTTTTAATTTTTTTAAGTCTTGAAAATAGTTTACTGGATATCCTCTATTATGTGCTGCAAGTCCTATATTTCCATATTCAACTTTAGTTTCGTCAAAATGTCCCACATATTTGTCCATAACTTCCTTTGATGTTCCTTCACTAATTTCTGCTATTAAATTAATTTCTGGAATTTCTATAGTCCAATTTGCATCTGTATTTTCTGTCTTTTCTTCTATATTTTCTGTTTTGCTTTCGGATTTATCTTTATTAATTTCACTTTTTTTGTTTTCTTCTTTTATGCTCATTTGTTCAAGTTTTGGTGAATTAATATTTACTTGAAATTTTAATTTATTGTTATTTAATATAACAACATATAAACCATTAACAAGACAGAACATAATTACTGAGATTACTATGGTTAATAAATTAATATTCCTTGCAGTTGGTTTAACCATCCACTAAATTCACTCCAATCTTTTCAAATAATTTATATCGTCTGTTTTCGCAAATTACTAACCACCATAAAAACAATATGGCAATAAAAATTGCAACATTTTTAAAATAATAAACACCTATACTACCTAAGAAAGTAATAATTATCATCATAATATTTGCTGTTTTATTTGTAATAACTTTAGCTTTTCTTATACCGAAAAAAATATGTATTAAACTTTTTAGAACTCTCCCTCCATCTAAGGGATATATTGGTAATAAATTAAAAGTCATTATTAATATGTTTGCATATATAGCTATTTCCTTTTTTATGAATTGCATATCAAATAGTAAAAATGCTAAAATTATTATTAAATTTGTAATCGGTCCACTTATTGCTATTATTAATTTTTTTAATTCTAATAAATTTGCTTTGCCAATTTTTTTATTATAGTCTTTTGTATAAAGTTTGAACGAAATCGAAACTCCAAATGGCATCACTTCTATTTTATTAGGCTTCATTCCAAGTAATATTCCTGATAATAGATGTCCAAATTCATGTATTATACAAAAGATCATTATCAAAGCATATATTTCTATTTGTCTTGTGAAATAAAATAAAAGTATAAAAATAAAAATTTTTAAGTCTATTCTAAATCTCATTTATAAATCTCTTTTCTATATATTTAGTATTAGCTGTGGATCAACTAATCTATCTTCTTTTCTTATTTCAAAATGTAAGTGTGGACCTGTTGAATTTCCTGTAGAACCTACTTCTGCTATTTCTTGTCCTTGTTTTATATCTTCTCCTTGATTTACATTAAGTTTGTCGCAGTGTGCATATATTATAATTACATCATTAATCTGTACTTTTAGGTGATTTCCGATAGTCTCCTTCATTTGAAGCTAAAATTACATTTCCATCTGTTGCTGAGAATATTTTGGTTCCTTTAACATTTGCTATATCAATTCCTGTATGAAATTTAGGTACTGTATTTGTAGTCGGATTTCTCCATCCAAAGCTTGATGTAATTGTACCTTCAATTGGATTTATAAAATTGATAGTTTGTTTTATATTTATTGCGTCTTGTTCCATTTGTGAGAGTTCATTGTTTTGTTGTTGCTCTTCTTGTGTATTTTCTTCAGCACCTCCTATTCCTTCCTGGTTTGTTTCTTCATTATTATTTTCTTCTGTATTATTAGTATTATCGTCTGTTTTCTCTTCATTTTTTATGAGTTCCATTCCTTTATTATATATTTCTTTAAAATTAATATCGTAAGATAGTATTTCATTTGACTTATTTATAAAGTCTTCTGAAAATATATAATTATTATGTTTTATTAAGTAAAAAATGCTATATATTGCTAAGCATACTATTACTTGAATAAATATTTTTTTCAATAATTTTATATCTTTTTTGTCATTTATATTAACCTTTGTCATTCCAGATTTTTCTTTGTTTTCTCTTCTTCTGTTATATATTTCTTCTGCTCTTCTAATTTTATCTTCTGTTGACATTACTTTTTCCATAAAGATCACCTCTTCCTTAGTTTTCTTTTTAATGTATATGTGTGGAAGCTGTGTTTTATGTGTAATAATATTTTATATAAAATTTATAACTAGACTAATTACTAACATTATACTTGTAACAATTGCATATTTTTTTATAATATTATATTTTTGTTTTAGTTTGTTTTTTTCTTCTGTTATTTTGTTCTTTTTTTCAATTTTGGAAATATAAGATGTTACAAGCATTTCTGCTTCTTTTAAAATGTGTTTATTAGATTCAAAACTCTTTTTTACTGATTTAATATTTTTATTTTTTTCTAGAACTTCTGCCTTTTTTATCTTATTATTAGGTTTTAATATTACTATAGCTTCATCTACTATATTTGATGGTAAATTTTTTAAAACAACAATATTTTTTAGATTGCTTTTTTCCATAGTATCACCTCCGAAAGATTATATTTTAATCTTTCCCTAAAATTTTAAGGCTATACATATTAATCTGTATTTATATTCTGTATATCAATCTCTATTACATTGTCATTTCCTGATGTATCGACTATTTTTACATTTTCTGTGATATTCTGCTGATATTCTTTTGTCATTGCAAGTTTGTCTTCTGATAGTTGCCATCCTTCTACATTTTCAATTGGTTCACTTAATGTTACTGTAACTATTACGTTTTCATTTGTTATTTCATTTGTTGAATAGTTTATCATTCCTACTGGTTTTGTTCTATCAATATTTAGTCTTGCAACTATTATGTTACTATCTATTACATATTTTCCAAATGACTTTGTATTATATAATAATGTAACTAAAAATACAGCTAACACAGTCAATATTATCTTTTTATTTTTCACATCAAACCTCCTAATTATCGCATAATATATCAATATTAAATCTATAATCTTTTAAATTTATACCATCAAATGTATCCTGCCTATTGCTATTTTGGTCTGTTTCATATTTCCATATCCATTCTATATTAATTTTTTCTTCTTTGTTTTTATCTAATGTACCTCTTAATCTTTTGCTTAATTGTTCTAATTGTTCAACTTTTTCACTATCATTTTTTATATTAAATAATAGATTTTGTGGTTTTGCATTATGGCTAGTAAATTGGATTTGATAGTTTCTTTTTGTTGAGCTTTTTAAAATAATTTCAAATTCTCCTTTCATCCCTGGTGCAATTTTTTCTTCTGTATTTCCTTTCCCATCTAAAGTATTTGATAAACTAATAATTGCTGTTTCTTTTTGTCCTGAGGTTATATCAAAAAAATACTGATTTTCTTTAGTGTTTTCGTATAAATTAAATATTAAAATGTTTTCAAATTCGTTAGAATTTTTAAATTTTAGATAACATAGAAGTAATATAATTAGTATAGCAATTATGATAAAAATTCCTTTTTTTACTTTTTTCATAATTACCACTGTCCTATATTTTTTTCTGTACTGAATGAATTTTTATTTGAACATCTTCTAATATATCATTTTGTGAATTACTTTTTTCTTTTTTGTAACTCACTTTAAGTCTGTATGTATGTTCTTTTTTTTCTAAATTTTCAATAAAAAAGTCTTCTGTTTTATTATTTATTAAATTTATTTTTTCATTTTCTCTATATAATTCAAATTCTATACTTTCATCTGTATTTGAAATAATTTCTATGTTATAATTTTGTGGAATTTCACTTATGCCTTTTTCATTATAATTTTTAACAGTAAAATCGTAATATCCAATATTATTTATCGCACTAATTTTAGCTTCTTCTGTTCCTTTAACTTCAAGTATTGGGTTTGCTATTTTTGAAGATACATTAAATGATTTTGATATTTCGTATTTTGCTAAGCAAAATCCTGAAAAAAATATAATTAAGGCTATGCTAAGTGTTATAATGATTTTTATTCTTTTTTTTGATATATTTTTTATATTCTCACATCCTTTATAAAAAATACATTTTCATATTTTTATAATTTAAAACTTTATTTTGTTGGTGCGGCTTGAGTTCCAGTTACTACAACATCAAATGTATAATCAAATGCATTCATTCCTTCTATGGTGTCTGTAATGTCATGACTTGATATTTGATTTGCATCTCCTGTTTCATAATCCCATATCCATTCTATAGTTAAAAATCTTAATTTGTCTGATTCATTTGCATCAATCCTACCTGAAAGCACATTTGTTAATCCATCTAATGTACTATAATCCTCGCCATTATATCTAAATTTTAGGTTTGATGGTTTGTTTTGTTCATTTAAAAAAGTCACACTATAGTCTACACCAACTTCTGACCCAGTAGCATCTAATACAATGTCAAATGATCCTTGTGTTCCTGGTGCTATTTTTCCATTAATTAGTGTATCTGCATTATAATTTTCATTGAGTGCAATAGTTTGCATTGTTGATCCAAATCCATTCGCTTCAAAAGCCCAATGTGCTACATTTGCAATTCCATCACCCGTTACTTGTGTTTGATATTTTGCAAGTACTACTCCTCCTATAACTGTTAATAATATTACTGCTAAAGCACATAGACCTATTATTATTTTTTTCTTTTTTGTCAAAAGCATCCTTCCTTTCTTTTATATTTTGTTTTGTTTTTGATTTTGATTTTTTAGATTTAAAAATTGATTTAAAAATAAGAGTGAAATTTGAAAATAAATTTTATCTAAATAAAACAAAGTTTTTAAATTTAAAAATATGAAAATGTAAACTAATTATACTTCCAAAAAATGGTTTTGTCAATACTTTTATTGCAAAAAACTGGAAATTTAAAAATTTCCAGTTTTTTATTCTATTTTTTTGATCCTAATCCAAATAGTCCTTTCCTTTTTGTACTCTTAGTTTTAGTGTTTTTAGTTTTCTTTTTTGGACTTTTTCCTAATATCTTTTTTCTATTTTGTAATATTATGTCTATCTCATCATCATAGTTATCTTCTTCTTCATATTCGTCATTATCGTCGTCTTCAAAATCATCTTCTTGATCGATATCTTCAGATTTATTATCGTCATCTTCTTCAATTACTTCAGAATCGTCAGTTTCTATTTCAGACTCTTCATCTTCTTCGTCATCTTCGTCTTCTATTTCATCAATATCATCGTCGCTGTAATCATCTTCATCTTCTTCGTCGTCAAAGTCATCATCTTGTTCGTCATATTCATAATCTTCATCATCAAAGTCATCATCTTCTATCTCCTGTTTTTCATCATAGTCGTCGTCAATGTCACTATCTTCATCTTCAAATTCATCATAATCGTCATCCTCTTCTTCACTAATAATGTCTTTGATGCTTTTCTTTTCTTCTTCATTTTCTTCTGGTTCTTCATCTTCAATGTTGTCATAATAATCCATTATTCCTTCTGAATCATCTTCTTCTGGTTCTTCTATTTTAAATTTTGATAAATCTCTATCATATTCACTTGTAACAATATTGTCAAATACATCATATACCTTTTCAATGCTATTAATTCTCCAATAAATTGGATTTAATATTTGTCCTACTAAATTTAATTCTCCAAGTTTATTTTCAAATTCTGTTTCTTGCTTTTGTAAATCATTTAAATATTCAGCATTATACATAGATGTATACATTTTTTGGGTAGCCTTATTTGTGGTTTCTTTTAATAATATTTCATTTAAGTTTTTTATTTGTTCTACATCACTATTAAAATCATCACATGCTTCCTTCATAAGTTTTTTATGCTCTCTTTTGCCTAAATTTACAGATAATCTTTCATTGTCTAGAAATTGAGTTAAATATTCTTTTTGAACATTTATAAAGTTTAGTTTATTTGTTACATCCTTAGCTAATTTTTTATATCTTTTTATTTTAATTGAACCACTGTCGGCTTCATTTACTAAGCTCTTAGTTTTTTCATATACGTCAACTAAAAGTTTTGCTTCTTGCTTATTAATATCTTGTCCAAAGCTTATAGCATTTTCTATTACATCAGTATCAAATGGTACCTTTTCTTTTTCTCCATTTTTTGTCATTAATGCTGTTAATTCTTCACTTGATATTGCGTTATCTTCAGCTATAAATCGTTTTATTGCTGCTATTTTTTCTGTGTCCATATCATTTATGCTACTTGTTGTTTTTTCTAATAATGACCTATATTCTTTTTCAATTCTTCTTCTTTTTCTTCCACAATCAGTTCTATTTTCGCTTGTTTCATTAAATGTAGATAATGCCTCAATGAATTCTTTGCCTATTGGTTTCATTTGCTCATTATTTTCATCAATTTCTTTTTCGATATTATTTAATTGTCTGCTAAGGTCATTTGCAGCTTCATCAATACTTTCAAATAGAGAATTTCTATCTTCTTCTAATTTTAAGTTTCTTCTATATAGACTTCCTTGGCTTTTTTGGATTCGTTTTATTTTGCTTGCTATATCTTCACATTCGTTTATTATTTTATCTTCTTCTTCTGTAATTTCTTGATATTTTTCTAAAATGTCTATTAGTCTACGATAGTTTTCATAATTATTTTTCAAATTATTTTTGTCTTTATAATAGAACTTTTCAGCAAAATATCTTTCAAGTATTACAACACTTCTCTGATACATATTACTCCTCCAAATTTTTATTTATCTTTATTATATTAGCATTTTTATAAAATGTCTATAGTTTAGACAAAAATTTGCTTTTTTCTTTTTTTGCATTTATAATATATTTATGGAAAAGTTAGTTGTAAATAAAAAGTACTCAAACAAGAAACTTAGCAGTTTTGTTGTAAATAATTTGCCATATATATCTCAAAATACTTTTTTTAAATTACTTAGAAATAAAGATATAAAGATTAATGGTAAAAGGATTAATCAAAATGCCATTTTAAATTTAAATGACGAAGTTTTAGTTTATGTGCCTGATAATTTGATAAAAAAATTTAATGAAATTGACATTGTGTATGAAGATGAAAATATTTTAGTTGTTAATAAACCTGCTAATTTAGAAGTTATTGGTGATAATAGTCTTGTAAGCAAAGTGCATTTTAATTATAAAGATGAATCTTTTAAGCCTATGCCTTGTCATAGAATTGATAGGAATACAACTGGCTTAGTTTTGTTTGCAAAAAATAATCTATCTTTAAATTTATTAGAAAAAAAATTCAAAAATCATGAAATAAAAAAATATTACAAAGCTTTGGTTTATGGTATTCCAAAAGATAAAGCTATGAAATTGCAAGCATATCTTTTTAAAGATAGTAAAAAATCTATGGTGTATATTTCTGATGAATATAAAAAGGGTTATAAAAAGATAATTACATCATACAATGTTTTAGAAACATATCCTAATAATACCTCTCTTTTGAATGTTGAAATTGAAACTGGTAGGACTCATCAAATACGTGCTCATCTGGCTCATATTGGTTACCCTATTTTGGGTGATGGTAAATATGGAATAAATCAAGTAAATAAACAGTTTGGTTTTAAGTATCAGCAATTGTGCCATTATATGATGGAATTTAAATTTGTATCTGATAGTAGTATACTGGAATATTTAAATAATAAGACTTTTACAATAAAGTAGGGCATCCTATATAAATATATTTTGAACAAAACATAGCTGGGGTCTTCCTACAGGTCTTGTTCTTTAAATATATTTATATAGGATGCCCTACTTTACTAATTTACTTATTTTGCTTGAATTATATTTTTATATAGTTTATAATGTACGTATGCGGGTATAATTTAGTGGTAGAATGCCATGCTTCCGACCTGGTCGCGAGGGTTCGATTCCCTCTACCCGCTCCAAGCAAATAGTTTTTATAGTAAGAATCTTACTTTTTATATTTGTTTTTTATCGTTACGCATCATTTTTACATTATTTTCCTTCTTTTTGGTTATAATTATTTTGAAGGAGAGGTGTTGTTAATGAATAAAGAAACTGCATTGCACAGTATTGCTATGTGTGCTTCTAAAACTTTTGTAGAGTCAAACATAAAAGAATATCTTCAAGAAAAAGATGGATATTCTACCCTAGTGTCTGATTTGACAGCAAAATATAAAGAAGCTTACAATATTGCCAAAGAAGAACTTTCTGATTCAGATAATTGGTTGTATTAAAGTACTTCTAATTTTTCATAAAAATTTTATTTTAGGTTAAGCTAATACAAAGGAGATTTTGATATGTTTAAACCTGAAGCAATATATTATGAAAAAGATATTGAAAATTATGTGTTAGGAAAAAGTTTACTGCAGAAATATAAAGATACTCCCAAAATATTAATAGACAACCATAATAATATTGAGCAAATGCGAAAAAAAGATAATAGCGAATTTTTAAACATGAAGCGCAACTTAATTATTGGCACAAGAAAAACACATAAATTTGTACCAAATCATAAAACTTCTGATTTTTTGGTTCCTTATACATCGTCAGGCTGTACAGCTGCATGTATGTATTGCTATTTGGTATGTAATTATAATAAATGTGCATATTTAAGGCTATTTGTAAATAGAGAAGAAATGTTAGATAAGATTATAAAAATTGCAAATAAATCTGAAAAAGATTTAACTTTTGAAATTGGAAGTAATAGTGATTTAATTTTAGAAAATACAATAACAGAAAATCTTTCTTGGACTATCGAAAATTTTAATGAATCTCAAAAAGGACATTTAACCTTTCCTACTAAGTTTGAAATGGTTGACGACATTTTAAAACTTAATCACAAAGGGAAAGTAACTATTAGAATGAGTGTTAATCCAGAAATTATTATAAATCAGTTTGAATATGGGACTTCTAGATTGCAAGGAAGAATAAAAGCTATAAACAAAATAAAAGATGCTGGTTATAATGTTGGAATTATTATTGCTCCTGTAATTATGATTGATGGATGGAAAGATTTGTATTTAGAATTAATAAAAGTATTAGCTGATAAATTATCACTCAAAGTAAAAAAAGAAGTTTTTTTTGAAGTTATTTTTATGACATATAGTTTTGTCCATACTAAAATAAATGAATCTGTTTTTCCAAATGCTGATATTTTATATAATAAAGACATGATGACTGGCCGTGGTAAAGGAAAATATATGTATAAAAATTTTTATAGACAAGATGGTGAGTTGTTTTTTAGGGAAAATTTAGCTAAATATTTTCCTAATAATGAAATTATGTATATTGTTTAAGAGATTCCGGCTGCTGTTTTTTGGGACGGGGCAAAAAAACAGCAGCCTGCTGTTTTTTTGCCCCGTCCCAAAAGACAGCACTATTATTTATTCAATTCTTTATATCTTTTTATTTTCATAGTTGAAGTTTTTTCAAACTCTCCTTCTTTAATTTCTAAAGCTTTAACAGCTTTGTATGAAGTCAATTGTTTATTTACCTCTTTTATATGTCCCCAAATAATATCATAAATTTGTTTATCAGAAACATTTTGTCCATGCAATTTTTCTATTTCTTCTTTGTTTGGAATAACTCTTGCTGTAATTATTAGTTCCCTTTCATCTTTTTTACCAGCTTGAATGCCTTCTGGTGCTTTACCATAAACCATTACATCTTTTATTTCTGTAACTTTTCCAAGTAATGTTTCTATTTCTTCTGGATAGATATTTTTTCCATTTTGTGTTACTATAACATTTTTACTTCTACCTGTAATATACACAAATTTATCATCATCAACATAACCAATATCACCAGACCTAAAATATCCATCGGCAGTCATAACCTCTTTAGTTGCTTCTTCATCTTCATAGTATCCAAGCATTAATGTTGGCGATTTTATTAATATTTCTCCTTCTCCATTTTCATTTGGATTATCTACTTTAATATCTGCCTGTACTATAGTTCTACCAGCTGAGCCTACTTGTGTTTTGTATTCTGGTGTAACTGCTGCAATTGGTGCTGTTTCTGTAAGTCCATATCCTTGTAAAAACATTATTCCTAAGTCTTCATACCATTTTCCAACTTTTTTATCTACAGGTGCTGCAGCAGAAACAATGATTCTTAAATTTCCACCCAAATTGTCATAGATTTCTTTAAATACTTTTTTCTTTATATCTATTCCTACACCTTTAAGCATATTTGTAACATGCATCATAGATTGTACAATTGCTTCTTTGTGGCTTTTTTTGATGCTTTCATTTATTCTTTTATAAATAGTTTCTACAAGTAATGGTACAACAAGTACTGCTGTAGGTTTTGCCTCTTTCATATCTGATACAATGTATCTTAGTCCTTGGCATACTGCAACACTAGCCCCTTGTGAAAGTGGATATAAAAATCCTATTGTTGATTCATAAGTATGGTGTAATGGTAATATAGAAAACAGTCTATCTGTTGGATATAGTCTTACATATGCTGTTACTGCATTAATATTTTCTGCTAAATTTCTATTGCTTATCATTACCCCTTTTGAGTTTGATGTAGTACCAGATGTAAAAATTAACACCTTAAATTCATCTGGATCAATTTCTATTTTTCTAAAACTATCATCACCAGATTTTATAATCTTTTTTCCTGTATCTACTAAGTTAAATATACCTACTTCTTTTCCCTCTAGTGGTTTATTAGAATTCATTTCTATAAAATATTCTACTTCTGGCATATTTTCTTTTATTTTATTTATACTCTCACTTTTTTTAGGAGAATAAATAACTGCTGTAGCTCTAGCTCTTTTTATTACATTTTCTAATTCATTATCTGGTAATTCTCTATCTACTGGTACTGCAATTCCAACTCCACATAGCATTGCCATATATGATAAATACCAACTATATTGAGTTTCTCCTATAATAATTACTCTTTTGTTTTGCTGATTTAGTATTTTTATAAGTGCAGTTCCTAATGCATTTACGTCTTCATAAAATTCTTTAAATGTATAAATCTTATATGGTTCTTTTTTGTCTGGCTTTTCTAGTATACAATCTTCATCTGGGTATAATTCGCATGCTCTATAAAAAAACTCTTTTACTGTAGAGTAATTTGTGTGTTCATATGGTTCTGTTCTTTTTTTTATAACATTTTTCTTTACTTTTTCTGGATCAATTTTTAGTTCTTCTATTTTTTCTATTGTATCCATTTTTATTTTACCAAATTTAATTTTTGGTATTTTAAAATTTAGTTCCATGTAATTTTCTCCTCTCGAAAAACTCATAACACAAATTATTGTAACATATTTTTCTAAAAATTTCAAATTTTATGAATATTTCAAAAGTAAAAAGAATGTAGCTCAGTAAAAATTATGCTTGAAGCATTCGGACTACATATATATAGTTTCTTAAAATCTTTGTGTGTCGCAAGCTACGAACTAAAAATACTAGTCTGTAGCTTGCTCCAATCGCACTCGCTAAAGCTCGTTTGGTCGCTTACGCAGATTTTTTAAAACTATATATATGTAGTCCGAATGCCTCAAGCATAATTTTTACTGAGCTACATTCTTTACTTTTGGAAATCTTATAAAACTTCTTTTATAAGATCCTTTTCAGTTACTCCAACAAAAGTTTTAGACACTTCTCCATTTTTTACTACCATAATTGTAGGAATGCTTGAAACATTGTATTTCATTGCAAGTTCTCCACTTTCATCTACATTAACTTTCCCAACCTTTACATTTTGCATTTCTTCTGCAATTTCATCAATTATAGGTGACATCATTTTACATGGTCCACACCAATCTGCATAAAAGTCTACTAAAACTGTTCCTTCTGTTCCTAACACCTCTGTTTCAAAATTTTCTTCATTAAATGTGTGTACACTCATTTTAATTTTCTCCTTTCATATTTCTTATATAGTTTACAGCAGACAATCCAGCTTTTGCGCCTTCATATACTGCTTTACTAACTTGTAATAATCCTCCAGTTACATTTCCACAGGCAAATACGCCTGGTAAATTTGTTTCAAAGTTTTCATTAACTTTAATATTTTGTCCATCTTGAAATATTCCTAAAGTCTTAGCAAAATCACTTGCTCCAGCTTCTCCTAGTGCAATAAACACACCATCTATACTCATTGAGCTGCCATCTTCAAATTCAATTTTTTCGACTTTTTCATTTCCTTCTATTGATTTTATTTTTTTTGTATTAACTTCATAATCACAATCAGGTGCTTCTAGTCCATTTGAAAGAATTTTTACACTTTGTACAATATGTGAAAGTTCTCTTGCTTCACTTATTGCAAATTTTCCATTTCCTATTATAGCTACATTTTTATTTCTAAAGAAAAATGCATCACAAATAGCACAATAGCTTATGCCCCTTCCCTCAAATTCTTTTACACCAGGAATATCAATAGTTATCTTTTTATTTCCTGTTGAAAGAATTATCGATTTTGCTTCAAAGTCACCCTTGTCAGTTTTTACATTAAAATGTTTACCTAAATTTTCAATTCCAACAACTTCCGCTTCTTTCACTTGAATACCTAATCCGCTCAGCTTGTTCAATTCCTTTTAAATATAATTCTTCTCCACTAATTCCTCCAGGAAATCCATAATAGTTGTCAATTTTATGTGCTTCTCCTACTGTTGAATTTTTGTTATGCAAAATTAATACATCTATATTTGCACGTTTTGCATATAGTGAAGCTGAAACACCTGCAGGTCCTGCACCTATTATAACTAAATCATTCATAAATTTCTCCCTATTTATATAATTTCAGTTTCTAAAAATTTCATTTATTATTTATTTGCATCAAATAAATTTAATTCAAAGTAAAATTCCACTCCATCAATTTTGTTGCAAAATCCATAGGCTTTCTTATAATTATTCATAATAGCCTTTACTATAGATAGACCAATTCCTGTACTTCCATCTTCTCTGTTTCTTGATTCATCACCTTTGTAAAATCTGTTCCATATTCGTTCTTTATTTTCTTCGTTTATATTTTCACCTGTATTAAATATTTTAACTTTTACAGTATTATTTTCTCTGTTAATTTCATTTTCTATTCTTATTTTTTTCTCTCCATTTATTTCTTTTGCATGCTTTATTGCATTTGTAATATAATTTGTAATAACTTGTTCTATATAAAAATCATCTGCAAGCACTTCTATGTCAGTATCTTTATTGAATTCAATATTAATATTTTTTTCTTCTATTATTACTGTTGACTTTTTAAGAACTTCTTTTTCTAATTCGATTATATTAAATTGCTTATTATTAAATTCTCTTTCTCCATACTCAAGATTCATAAGTTCTAGTAATTGCTTAACTAATTTATCCATTTTAGATGCTTCGTCTTGGATTACTTCTGCATAAAATCTTCTGCTTTCTTCATCTTTATTTACATTTTCTAAAAGCCCCTCACTATAACCTTGAATTAACGCAATTGGTGTTTTTAATTCGTGAGATACGTCTGATATAAAGCTTTTTCTCATTTCATCTATTTTAGATTTTTCTTCGATATCTCTTTCTAACTCTATATTGCTACTTCTTAGCCTGCTGATTGTTTTTTCCAATTTATCAGACATTATATTAATACTTTTTCCAAGATTATTAATTTCGTCATCAGTATCTGTTTCTACATATCTTCTGCTAAAGTCTAAATTAGACATACTTTTTGCTATATCATTTAATTTGACAATTGGCTTTGTGAATTTTTTTGATACAAAAGAAACTATTATTGCAGCAATTAATATAACAAAAAATGCCATTGAGTATAAAAATTTATTTGAAATTTCAACACTTTCATGTATAAATGCAACTGATATTCTAATATATAGTTCATATCCTTTGTCTAATTTCCCTGCAAGCAAAAGATAGCTATTATTTCCTGTATCATCATTAATAGTTCTTATAATCATGTTATCTCTTATTTCTAAAATTCCTTTGTCATAATTTGTATATATTCCTGCTATTTTTGCCATTTGAGATAAATTAGAAGAATGGTATTTATCTGATGAATAAACTATCCCATCTTCATTTTTTACTAATATTTCATAATTATTGATTTTTACTATTTTGTTTAGTACATCTTCCATTTGTAGCTGAGAATATGACCCATTATAGTAAGTATTTATTTGCTCATATGTACTTTTTAGTGCATTTTTTTTGTTATATAAGAAAAAAGTTTCTAATATTATGTTGTTGATTAGAATTAAAATTGCTATTATCAATATTATTACAATACATAATGTTAGAAACAATTTAACTTGAACAGAGTTCAAACTATTTTTTAGTTTTTCCATTTATTTTCCTCTCAGTTTAAGTTTCAAATTTATAACCTACGCCTCTCATCGTTTTTATATGTTTTCCTTTTTTGCCAAGTTTAGACCTTATCTTTTTTATATGACTATCTATTGTTCTTGAATCTCCATAATAATCATAATTCCATACGTTGTTTAATATTTTATCTCTCGAAAGTGCAATATTTGCATTGTCTATCAAATATTTTAGAAGTTCATATTCCCTCAAGCTTAGTTCTATTTCTTTTCCATCTACTGTTACAGTTCTTCCTTCTTGATCTATTACAATACCATCATAATCTTTATGCTCCTTAGGATCTCCATTAACTCTTTTTAGTATTGCTTCTATTCTAGCTACTAATATTTTTGGGCTAAAAGGCTTAGAAATATATTCGTCAACTCCAAGTTCAAATCCAAATAATTCATCTTGTTCTTCTCCTCTTGCAGTAAGCATTATTACAGGAACTTTTGATTCTTGTCTTATCTTTCTTAAGACTGACCAACCATCTAATTTTGGTAGCATAACATCAAGTATTATTAATGATATTTTTTCTTTGTTTTCTTCAAAAATCTCTAGTGACTGTTCTCCATCTTCAGCTTCTATAACGCTATATTGTTTGGCTACTAAAAAATCTTTTATTAACTTTCTAATTCTAGATTCATCATCAACTATTAATATTGTACTGTCCATAAATATATCTCTCCTTTGGTGAAACCTTACCCCATATAATCTTTAAGTTTTTTAGAACGAGATGGATGTCTTAATTTTCTTAGAGCTTTTGCTTCAATTTGACGTATTCTCTCTCTTGTAACTTCAAATTCTCTTCCTACTTCTTCTAGAGTCCTTGCTTTACCATCTTCTAGTCCAAATCTTAATTTTAATACTTTAGCTTCTCTAGGTGTAAGTGTTCCCATAACCTCTTCTAACTGTTCTTTCAGTAAGGTATATGCAGCAGAATCATGTGGAGCTGGAGAATCATCATCTGGTATAAAATCTCCTAAATGGCTGTCATCTTCTTCTCCTATAGGTGTTTCAAGAGAAACCGGGTCTTGAGCAATTTTTTGAATTTCCATTACTTTTTCAACAGGTATTTCCATTTCAGCAGCAATTTCTTCTGGTGATGGCTCTCTTCCTAGTTGTTGTAATAAATGTCTTGATGTACGTATCAATTTATTAATTGTTTCAACCATATGAACAGGAATTCTTATTGTTCTTGCTTGATCAGCAATTGCTCTTGTTATAGCTTGTCTTATCCACCAAGTTGCATACGTACTGAATTTAAATCCTTTTGTATAATCAAACTTTTCTACAGCTTTTATTAATCCCATATTTCCTTCTTGAATTAAGTCTAAAAATAGCATACCTCTTCCTACATATTTTTTTGCTATACTTACTACTAATCTAAGGTTTGATTCTGCAAGCTCTTGTCTAGCATCTTCATCTCCATCTAAAATTCTTTTTGCCAAATCAAGCTCTTGTTCATAAGTTAATAATGGAATTCTTCCTATTTCCCTTAAATACATTCTTACTGGATCATCTACATTAATTCCTTCATAACTTGTATCTGTTATTTCGTCTAATTTTAACTCTTCAACTTCTTTTAAATCTTCTTCATTGGGTTCTTCTTCAAATTCATCTTTTAATAAATCTACTCCTAATTTTTCAAACTCATCAAATACTTTATCAATTTGCTCAGGATTGATATCATTTAGTTCTGTAGCTAATTCTCCATACGTAATTTTTCCATTCTCTTTAGCTTTTTTTAATATTTTTTCCACTTTAATTTTTCTTTTTTCATCATCTGTTATTTCGGCTACTTCCTTTTTTTCTTTATTTGTGACAGTTTCTTCAATTTTTTCTTGTTTTTCCTCTTCAACTTCTTTTTTTCTACCCATTTATTCTCTTTCCTTTCATATACTAACATTTATTTTATTTTAGCTAATTCAATAATTATACTATTTAGTTCTTTTTCTAAGCTATTTTTCTTTTCTAAATCAATGTCATTTTCTAATTCTTCAAGAATCTGCATTTTTCTGTTATCTAATTTTTCTCTTTTATATAAATTCAAAATATCATTAATTGCTTTTTCTAAGTTCTCAATTTCCAAATCAATTGCCATTATTTCAGTTATATGATTTCTCGCATTTTCGTCGAATTCATCTAAAATGCTATTTATATTAATATTTCCTTTTTCAAACTCATCATACAACTTTTTGGCAATAGTTTCATTTAAACTAAATTGAAAATCTTCTGGTTTCACCTTACTGCTTATAATTTTAAATGCTTCTGGCTTATTTATTAAAATAGACAATATTGTATTTTCTCTTTTTTTTATTTTTTCAGGAACTTCTTTTTCTTCTTTAATAAAATTATGTGTTACTCTTGTTTTTTCTAATATTTGTTTACCTTTTGAATTTGAATAGGCTAATTTATTTACTTGAGCATATATTGCTTCTTTAGAGATGTCATACTCTTTTGAAATTTGTTCAATATATACTTCTCTTTCTATTGAACTATCTATTTGAGAAATTAGTTTTGCTATTTCATTTAAAAATTTTATTTTATCATTAGCATTTTCTAAATTTAAATTCTTTTTTAGAGTTTTAACTTTGAATTCTAATAAAGAAATTGCATTATTCATAACATTTTGAAATCTAACTACACCATATTTTAGTATATATTCATCTGGATCTTTTGCACCTTCCATTTGCAATACTCTTAAGTCAAAGCCCATTCTTTGTAATATTTTTGCTGACCTTTCTATTGCTTCCTGACCTGCTCCATCTGAATCAAAGCCTAATATTATCTTTTCTGTATTTTTTCTAAGGAGCCATCCTTGTTGTTCTGTAAGTGCAGTGCCTAGTGGTGCAACAACATTTGATATTCCTCTTTGATGTAATGATATTACATCCATATATCCTTCAACAACAAGTACTGTTTTTATGTTACCTTTTTTAGCAACATTTAATCCAAATAAATTTCTTCCCTTGTCATATACAATATTACCATTAGAATTAATGTATTTTCCTGGTGCTTTTAAATTTTTACTTTCTGCTTCTTCTTTTGCTTTTTCGTAATTAAGTAATCTTCCACCAAATCCTATTACTCTACCTCTAACATCACATATAGGAAACATCAGCCTTTCTCTATATCTATCAATAAATTTTCCGTTACGATTTTGATTGACTAAACCAGATTCTAATATTTCTTGATTTCCAAATCCCTCATTTTTTAATGCTTTATATAGTTCATCAAATTTTCCTGAAAATCCTATTTGAAATGCTTTTAAAGTTTCATTATTTAATTTTCTTTGCTTTATATATTCTTGAGCTTCTTTAGATGTAGGTTTGTACAAATTCTGGTGATAATATTCAGCAGCAAATTTATTTACTTTAAAAACTTTAGCTTTTAATTCTTCTTTTGCTGTATCAATATTTCCATCTAGCTGTGGTAGTTGTATGTTTGCTCTTTCGGCTAAAACTTCTATAGATTCTCTAAAACTTATTCCTTCTATCTTGCTTATAAATGTAAAAATATTTCCTCCTACACCACATCCAAAGCAATGAAAAATTTGCTTATCTGGTGAAACAGAAAAAGAAGGTGATTTTTCATTATGAAATGGACATAGTCCAAAGAAATTTCTTCCACTTCTTTTTAAACGAACATACTGTGAAATTACATCTACAATATCATTTGATTGTCTTATATCTTCTAATATTTCTTCACTATATCTCGCCATATCTGCCTCACTTTCTTTTTAATTTATGCTATTATATTATTCGACGAATTTTACATAAATCCCCTAATATTATCAAAATAAACTTTAAAATTCTAAAATATTCCAAATTAATACTGAAGCAATTATTCCTATAATATCTGCACCTAATGCAGCTAATAAAACAAATCTTGTATTCTTTATACCAACACATCCTGTATAAATTGCAATAGTATACAATGTTGTTTCTGTTGATCCCATAATAGTTGATGCAATTAATCCTATATTGCTATCTACCCCATAATTTTTCATAATATCTGTTGCTACAGCGATTGATGCACTACCAGATATAGGTCTAAGCATAGCTAGCGGCATAATTTCACTCGGGATTTTAAGTATTGAAAGAACTGGGCTTAAAACGTTTATAATTAATTCTAAAATTCCGGAACTACGTAATAATCCTATTGCTAAAAATAAGCCTATTAATGTAGGAAAAATTTTTAAAACTATATTTAATCCTTCCTTAGCTCCTTCTAAAAAAATGTCAAATACTTTATTTTTCTCAATTAAGCCATATACGATTATTAATAGCAATATCAACGGCATTACTGAACTTGAAAAATAATTTATAAATTTCAAATTATTTACTCCTCTTTATACATATCTTGGTTATAAAAATAGCAGTTATTGCTGCACATATTGTTGCAAACCATACGGGAAAAATTATTCCTGTAGGATTTTTTGCACCTAATGAATTTCTAATTGCAATTACTGTAGTTGGTATTAGCTGCAAAGATGCTGTATTTATCACAATAAACATTGCCATTGAATTAGAAATTGTATCTTTTTTATCATTTTCCTTTTGTAATGATTTCATAACTTTTAATCCTATTGGTGTAGCTGCATTGCCCAAACCTAAAATATTTGTTATCATATTCATAGCAATTTCTTTATTTACACTACTTTCTTTTTTTATTTCAGGAAATAAGAATCGTATAAGTGGATATAATATTTTTGTTAACTTATTAACTAAGCTGGTTTTTGTTGCAATTTCCATTATTCCATTCCATAGGCAAATTGTCCCAAGTAATGTTATAGATAATTGCACAGCATCTTGTGTAGATTCAAATATAGAATTATTTATTTTATCAGTATTTCCAGACATAAACCCATATATAAACGAAACTATTATAAATATAGGCCATAAAAAATTTAGCATCGCAACCCCTTCATTTTAGTGAACTTTAATAATTATATTCCAAATATTTCAAAATATGTTTACATTTCTATTGACCTCAAGTTCAAAATATGATAAGATATTAGTTGAAAAAAGATGTCGAATTTTGTTGAATAATAAGGAGGGTTTTAGTATGAAATCAACAGGTATTGTGAGAAGGGTAGATGAACTTGGAAGAGTCGTTATTCCTATAGAAATTAGAAATAAATTTGATATTAAAGAAAAGGATCCTATAGAAATTTATGTTGATGGCTCATCTATAATATTGAAAAAATTTGAACCTAATTGTGTATTTTGCGGTAATTCAAAAAACTTAGTAGAATATAATGATAAGTTAGTTTGTAATAAATGTATTAAAAAACTTAATGATTTAAGCGAAAAATAAAAACTAACAAATTATATTTTAAAAAATATCAATCTATCCAAAAGTGCAAATAACATTTACCTCGTTATTTGCACTTTCATTTTATTAATTAAACTTGTGTAGCCTTTACTACGACTCTTTGTTGACTGTCATCAGTACATGTAATTAGTGTAACCTCTTTTTTTCCATTTGTAAGTTGAGAAGTACACCTTACATCTGTTGGCTCTACTGTATATTTATCATAAATCTTATATGTAAGAGTTTTTCCTGCCATATCTGTAAGATTTACTGTTTCACCCATTTCTAGATTAGGTACTTTACTAAAAAATTTTTTATTTCTATAATTATGTCCAACTATGCAAAAGTTGCCCACTTCATTTGGATTTGGTCCCCAAAATTTACAAGGTGAAATTTTTAAAAGTTCATCAGATGTTTCAGAAAGAACTGGATAAGTTAAGTTTAAGCTTGGTATACTTACTGTAGCAACAGTAGAATATGAATTTCCATCTGATGCGGTAATAACTTGATTTTGAGTTTGTTTATTACGTTGCTGATTTTGAGTTTGAGCTTGACCTTGACCTTGGTCTTCTTCTGGTTTTGAATCTAAATATGCTACTAAAATTCCATCATTAACAGTTGTATTATCATTAATTCCTGATAAAACTTCTTGAGAAACCGCTTCACTTCTATCTCTATCATATGCTGCATATAAATATGATCCACTAAGTATAGCAATTAATATTATTGATAATATAAAATGAACTTTATAAAATTTTTTCTTTTTTTTCAATTCTGGAGTGACATATAATTTCTTGGTAATTAAAATTTGATTCATTATACTCTCCCTAATTTTATAATCATCTTCTATTATAACACAAAATACGTGATAAATAAAGGCTATTCGTAAATTTTTTTATAAATTTCGACAAAATCTTCTATTGTTAATTTCTCAGGTCTGATATTTTCATCTATATCAATTGCATTCAATATTTTTAGTCCTTGATCTTTACTACTAAATATATGAGTATTTGTTAAACTATTTAACAATGTTTTTCTTCTTTGCATAAAAGCACATTTTATCATATTAAAAAAATTTTTTTCTTCTTTTATTATAACGACAGGTTTATTTCTTACTTTTAATTTTATTACTTCTGACGTAACTTCTGGTTCTGGTATAAATGAGTTATTAGGTACTTCCATTATTTTTTCTGAATCACAATAATAATACACAGTATATGTAATTGCACCTGTTTGTTTTCCTCCAGGTATTTCAATTAATCTATCTGCAACCTCTTTTTGTATCATAACAGTAATACTTTCAATGTCTAGCTTATCTTCTAGTAATTTCATTATTATTGGAGTAGTTATATAATATGGTAAATTTGCTACAACTTTAACATTTTTTATTTTCCCATTTATTTTTTGCTCAGAAATTATTCTTTTTAAATCAACTTTTAAAACATCTTGATTTATGATTTCTAAATTATCATATAATAGAAAGCGTTCTTTTAGAATATTAATCATTTTACTATCAAGTTCTATGCAAATTACTTTTCCTGCTTTTTCTAACAAGTATTGGGTTAAAGTTCCCAGCCCTGGGCCTATTTCTATTATTAGATCCTCTTTTTCTATATTTGCGGAATCAATAATAGCATTTACTACCTCTTCATTTATTAAAAAATTTTGCCCTAAAGATTTATTTGCTTTTATCGAATATTTTTTCATTATAAACTTTGTTTCATCTAAAATGCTTTTCATATCAAACCTCCACTAAAATTATATCACAAAAACAAGTTATTAACAAATATAGCTCTAAATATAAAGTAACTAATCAGCTATTTATGTATTTAGCCAAAGTATTGATATATAAATAAAGAAAATCTGCGTAAGCGACCAAACGAGCGAAGCGAGTGCGATTGGAGCAAGCTACAGACTAGTACTTTTAGTTCGTAGCTTGCGACACACAAAGATTTTCGTATTTATATATCAACACTTTGACAAAATGCATAAATAGTTGATTAGTTACAAATATATTTAATTTTACATAACTTGTTTTATGTGATTAACTTTAGCTATACCTCTGTCAATAAAAACTTCTATTACATCAAACCTTACAAAATGATTCTCCAGCCTATGTATATGCAAATAATACTTAGCAACTCTAAATATATGTTTCTGCTTGTTTTTTCCAACAGCTTCTATTGGTGTGCCATATAAAAAATTACTTCGTGTTTTTACCTCAATAAATACAATATACTCATTATTTCTAGCTATAATATCAAGTTCTCCCTGCCTGCAAGAAAAATTTCTCTCTATAATTTTGTATCCTTTTTGTTCTAAAAATCTTACAGCTACATCTTCTCCATATTTTCCTATTATATGTCTTTGGTACATTTTACACCTACTTTCTTATAAAATTTTTCCCTGGAAGCTCTATTATTTTTTCTTCAAGTTCAAGCATCATTAATTTATAACTAATTTCTTTGATATCACATGTAAGTTTTTTAGCAATGTCATTTATATGTTGAGGTTTATAAGTCAAAACATTATATAAATCTTTAAGTTCTTCATCCACAAAAATATCTGAATTTTGAATTTCTTTTTTCTCAAATTTATGATTTTCAAATTCTTCCAAAATATCTTCTACACAAGTAACTAATTTAGCTCCATTTTGAATAATTAAATTACATGTTATTCCTTTTTCATTTTCTAAGCTACTTGGTATACTAAACACAGGTTTTTCTTGCTCTTTTGTAATTCTTGCTGTTACACTTGTTCCGCTTCTATACCCTGCTTCAATAACTAAAGTTCCTACTGCTATGCCAGCAACAATTCTATTTCTTTCTAAAAATTTTTTTGATTCTGCTTTTTCATTAATAGAATATTCAGTGACTACGGCTCCATTTGAAGCAAGTATGTTTTTATATAGATTTTCGTTTTCTTTAGGATAGATATAGTTAAACCCATTTGGAAGTACTGCAATTGTGTTACCTCCATTTTCTAAACAAGTTTTATGTGCAATAGAGTCAATTCCATTTGCTAAGCCACTAATAATAGTAATTCCATATTGTACAAGTTCTTTTGTAAAGCGATTGCACATCCTTTTCCCATAACTTGTTGGACATCTTGTACCAATAACTGCTATTCCAAAACTATTTAATAAACTCATATTTCCTTTAACATATATTTCATTTGGTCTTTTATTAATTTTTAATAATCTTTCTGGATACTCTTTATTTGTATAATTGATTTTAATCAACTTACATCACCATACTTTCTATCTAAGGTTCTATATTGTATTGCTTCTGCCAAATGCTTATAATTTATTCTTTTTTGATTATCTAAGTCAGCTATAGTTCGAGCTACTTTCAAGATTCTTCCATAGGCTCTTGCACTCAATCCTAATTTTTTAAAAGCTTTATCTAAAATTTGTTGACCTTTTTCGTCAATTTTGCAATATTTTTCAATTAATTTTGGAGTAAGTCCAGAATTTGAATAAATTCCTAAATTTTTGTACCTTTCTAATTGAATTTTTCTTGCTTTGTTTACTCTTTCTTGTATATTTTTTGATGTTTCTGGCTTTTCTATACTTTTAAGCTTTTCATATTTAACTGGTTTTACTTCAATATGAATATCTATTCTATCTAGTAATGGTCCACTTAATTTTCCTAAATATCTATTTATTGCTTGAGGGGTGCATGTACATTCTTTAACTCCACTTCCATAATATCCGGCATGGACACGGATTCATACTTGCTATAAACATAAAATCACAGGGATATGTAACTGTTCCATTTACCCTACTTATTGTAACTTGTTTATCCTCTAATGGTCCTCTTAATACTTCAAGAGTATTTTTGCTAAATTCAGGTAATTCATCTAAAAATAAAACTCCAAAATGAGCTAAACTTATTTCTCCAGGCTTTGGTGTTTTTCCACCACCTATAATAGATGGGCTTGACGCAGTATGATGTGGTGCCCTAAAAGGTCTTGTATTTATTATAGATGTTCCTTTGGGCAGAATTCCTGCTATACTATGTATTTTAGTAATTTCTAGTGCTTCCTCAAATGTTAAATTTGGTAAAATAGTTGGAATTCTTCTTGAAAGCATTGTTTTTCCAGCTCCTGGACTGCCAAGCATTAAACAATTATGTCCGACCAGCGGCAGCTAATTCTAATGCTCTTTTTATGTTTTCTTGCCCCTTTACTTCTGAAAAGTCTTCATTATATTGATTTGCAATTTTTAATAAATTATGAATATCAATATTATAGTTTTCTATTTTTTTACTTCCATTTAAAAATTCTATTACATCTCTTAAGTAATTTGCAGGAATAACTTCCAATCCATCTACAACAGCCGCTTCTTTACAATTATCTTTAGGAACTACAACTCTTTCTATTCCATATTTTAATGCATCTACACACATTGGAAGTATTCCATTTACTTTATTTAATTTGCCATCTAACGAAAGTTCACCTATGAATATTGTTTTACTCAAATCCATTTTTGTAAAAATTTTTCCTGTTGCATACAATATTCCTATTGCCATTGGTAAATCTAAGCTTGTACCTTCCTTTTTAGTACTAGCAGGCGCAAGATTAATTAAAAATCTTTTGCTTGGAAATTCAATTCCTGAATTTTTTATAGCTGCTCTAATTCTTTCTTTTGCTTCTCTTATACTCGTATCAGGTAATCCTACAACATCAAAATTTGGTAGTCCTCCTGTAACATCTGTTTCCACTTCTACTAAATATCCATTCAACCCATCAAGTGCCATTGAATTAACTATTGATAACATTATAACTCCTTTCATTTTTTTCTTGCTTTTTTTGTATAGTTAATATAAAATATAATTGTATAATTTTAACTAAAGAATGGTGAATCTATGAAAAAGAAAAAAATTTCAAATAAGAAAAAAGACAATAAAGTTGTCGCATTAACAACTAAAGCTAAAAAGCTTTCCATAATAAAAATGAAATCTTTACTGCTTCTTATAATTCTACTTCTTGTAGCATTACTCGTAAGAATTGGATGGCTTCAATTTATTGAAGGAAGTTTTTTAAAAGAACAAGCATATTCGCAACAAACAATAAATCAAATTATTAGTCCAAAAAGAGGAAATATTTATGACTCAACAGGAAAAACTTTAGCTACAAGTGCTCAAGTTGATACTGTAACAATCAATCCAAAAAAGATAAAATCTTCTTCTGATGAATCTACCCAATCACTTAAAGAAAACATTGCCAAAGGTTTATCTGAAATATTCGAATTGGACTATGAAGAAACATTAAATAAAGTTAATAGTGAATCATCTGTTGAAACTATAGCTAAAAAAGTTGAGCAAGATAAAATTACAGAACTAAAGAAATGGATGGATACGAATAAAATAAATCTTGGTATAAATATTGACGAAGATTCTAAAAGATATTATCCATACAATACAGTAGCTTCAGGAGTTTTGGGCTTTTGTGGTAATGATAACCAAGGTTTAAGTGGAATCGAATATAGTTGGGATTCTACATTGACTGGTACATCTGGAAAAATAGTTGCTTCAAAAGACGCCAGTCAAGATGAAATTCCTAACACCGAAGAAACTTATATAGCCGCTGAAAATGGTAGTGACATTACACTTACAATAGACTTGAATATTCAAACAATTATCGAAAAATACCTTAAACAAGCTGTTGAAGATAACGCTTGTTCTCGTGGTGGAAATGCGATTGTTATGAATCCTTCTACAGGTGATATTTTAGCTATGGCTTCATATCCAGATTATGATTTAAATACACCTTTTGTGCCAAACGCAAGTCTTTCAGCAGATTGGGATTCTTTAAATAATGATGAACAAAAATCAGCTTTACAATCTATGTGGAAATGCAGATCAATATCAGATCCATATGAACCAGGCTCAACATTTAAGGTTATTACTTCATCTATAGCACTTGAAGAAAATATTACAGGCACTGATGTTGCCAATAATTTCGTTTGTTCAGGTTCAGAAAAATTTTCTGATGGTACTGAAATTCGCTGTTGGAGAACAGTTCCTCATGGATATCAAACATTAAGACAAGCTTTAATGAATTCATGTAATCCAGCATTTATGCAATTAGGTAGAAAAATTGGTGCTGAAACATTATACAAATACTATCAAGCCTTTGGCTTTTTTGATAAAACAGGAGTTGGACTTTCTGGCGAAGCAGCTAGCTCATTTTGGCCTTTAGAAAAAGTTGGTGCTGTAGAACTTGCAACTATGTCATTTGGTCAACGTTTTACAATTACTCCTCTTCAAATGATTACCGCTATTTCTGCTGTTTCTAATAATGGTGTTTTAATGAGACCAAGATTAGTTAAAGAAATTAAAAATACAGAAACAGGTGCTGTAACAACAGTTGAAGAAAAACAAGTAAAACAAGTAATTTCTAAAGACACATCTGAAAAAGTTCGCTCTTTGATGGAATCTGTTGTAACTCAAGGAACGGGTAAGCATGGTGCAGTTGAAGGCTATTCAGTTGGAGGCAAAACAGGAACATCTGAACCACTAGCTAAAAATGTAAAAGAAGGTTATGTTGCTTCTTATGTTGCAATTTCTCCTGTTGAAGATACTCGAGTAGTTTTGTTACTTACATTATATGACCCTAAAGGAAAAAGTTATCAAGGTGGACAAGTTGCAGGTCCTGTTGTATCACAAATGCTTACTGAAATATTACCTTATTTAGAAATTCCTTCATCATCAGTTGATTCTGAAGATGAAGCTAATACTACAATGCTTCCTAATGTAGTAAATAAAACAGTTACTGAGGCAAAAAAGATAATTGAATCAGCTGGTTTTACTCCAAAAATTAATGTATCGGGAGATGAAAATTCTTTACTTGTTACAAGTCAAGTTCCAGTTGCTGGTACACAATTACTCGATAATGCCACAGTAATGCTTTATTCTGAAGAAAATGACACAAGAACTTCTGTGGCTGTTCCAGATTTAAAAGGTATGTCTCTTCAAGAAGCTGTTGCTGTTTTAAGTGAAAAGAATTTAAACATTAATGCTGAAGGTCATGGATATGTGACTAGCCAAGATTATGCTAAAAATTCTACAGTAGAAGAAGGCACAGTAATTAAGGTAACCTTAAAAGAAACACTACGAGATGCACACTAGATTGTTTAACAGTTATTCAAACTTGTAAGGATAATCTACTGATTAATTGTTAGTATATAAATAAAAGAAATCTGCGTAAGCGACCAAACGAACGAAGTGAGTGCTACCCCCGCAAGCTACAGACTAGCAATATTAAGTTCGTAGCTTGCGACACACAAAGATTTCTGTATTTATATACTAACAATCAATCACAGAATAACTATAAGTTTGAATAATCGTTAAACAATCTGTATGTTGCTTCTCCCTATGTCTTCATTCAAAACAACACCCATCATCAGTATATCTTCACAATCTTTATCTATGTATTTTAACCATTCTTTTAAATTATTGTTTTTACTTTTGTGTTTTTCAATATATTTAAAAAAATCTATAAAATGAACCTCCGTACCATTTTTTAAAATATTCAATGGATTATCTTTAATTTCCAAAAAAACACTATTTTTATATCTTTCCATTCCTATTTCAGAAATCACTACCTTATTTATAATTGTTGCCATATTTGTATTTTCTTCTAATTCATTGAATTTTTCTTCATACAAAATACACCAGTAGCAAAATAGAGATTCCTTTATCTTATCTTTTTTTATTACTTTTAAATATATTTCTACATCTTTTTCCATTTCTAAATCACATTCTACTTTAACTAGTGAAAATGCGTATTCTGAAATATTTTCAAATTTTTTTATCGAATCAAATTTTGTATTTTTTACTTTAAATCCAAGAATTTTTGAGATTAATTCATTTGTCATTGGTGCATTATTTTCGTCTTCCAATATGGCTTTTAACATATCAGAATTTTCGCTTGTAATTTTTATAAATCACACTTCCTTTCTTAAATTCTATAGTTAAAAGATTTATTACTAATTCATTGCACCTCCTTATTTAATTGATTTTACATTTGGATTTTTATAAGAATAAAAAATCTTAAGAACACAAAAAGTGTTAATGAGTTATAACTCTAAAAAGAATGTAACTAAATGTTAGCATAAATTATATAATTTAAAATTAGTATACTATGTCTTACATTTTTTGTCAATATGTTTTTGTAAAAAATTTACAACTTTTCATTTACAAAATTCGACATTTATGTATTTTCTCCCATTCAAGCAATAGGGACGAAACATTCTAGCTCAATCCATTGCTACAAGAGCACATTAATACCAACCTATTATATATGTTAAAAAATGAAGACCGCGTAGGCGTAGCGAAGCGAAGTCGTCTGGAGCTTTCCCGTCATTGAAACCTTTGACGAAGGAAAGCGACAACAAGGTCGCAATGTTTAACATATATAATAGGTTGGTATTAATGTGTTCTTGTAGCAATGGATTGAGCTAAAATATCTTGTCCCTATTGCTTGAAATTTACTTATATAAATAATCTTGTGGATTAACAGGATTTCCATTTAATCTTATCTCTAAATGTAAATGAGGTCCTGTTGAATTTCCAGTAGATCCAACTGCAGCAACTATATCTCCAGCTTTAATATTTTGTCCTTCTTTAGCAATTATTTTACTGCAGTGAGCATACCATGTTTCTACTCCATTACCATGGCTTATTTTTAATAAATTGCCATATGCTCCTCCAGAAGTAACAGAAGTTACTACACCATCTGATACAGCTTTAATATCTGTGCCTGATGGACATGCTATATCTAGACCTGTATGAGTAGATGACCTTATTCTACTGCTAACTCCAAATCTTGATGTAATAGTACCTGTTACAGGTGTAACAGCTAATTTTATACCACTTATAACTGGCGCACTTCTTTCTTCTTCTATTTTTTCAACTTTTTCTTGAACTTCTGGTGCTAAAATTTCTTTGGCCGTTTCGATATTTTCTGTTTTGATTTCTTCCGCATTTTCTGTAACAACTTTATTAATAGTAAGTTGTAAATCAATGTCTTCTTTTGCAGTTTTTTCATTTATATCATTTACTATAGTCTCTGCTTCTTCCATTGTTTCTACATATGTTTTTTCTGTATCGTTTAAAGATATTTCATAATACTTATATTTTATAGTAGCATCTTCTTGTATTTGTGCTATTACCTCTTCTTCGTTAGTATCTATAGACCTATCAATAAATTTTAACTCGTAACTTGGCTCTGTATTTAGAGAAACACTTTCTATATTTTTGCCTGAATATTCTCTAATTTCTTTACTAACCTTTTCTTCAAATTTAGATTTATCTTCAACATATCCAACTCTTTGCCCTTCTAATTGTACAGCATAAGTTGGTTTATATTTCAATAAAATAATTGTTGCTATTACAAATAAACCTATTAATGCCAAACTCAAAATTTTCGTGGTCTTTATTGCATAATACTTAATTTTTCTATTTAAAATATAAATACACTCTCCTTTTCTTTTTGCACGACCGCTTTTTATTATACTATATATTCATTGTCTTTTCAAATTATGTACACTTTATTTTGACCAATTAATCAAAATTTATCTAATTTTTAATAAAAAAAATTTCTAAATTTTTATTATTTCTCTTTTTTTCTCAATTTTTCTCTTTTTTTCCATCTTTTTCTATATATTCTAAAATTCTTTTTTATAAAATTCTTTATTTTTGCACATTCTAAGATTATCATAGTACTTTTTGTTTACTTTTAAGTATTTTATTTACTTATTGCTTTCTGTAAACTTCAACTGTTACGTGCTATATTCTCACTAGAAATGGTAGGTGATAAATATGAGTTTAGATTATAATGTTATTGGTTCTAGAATAAAAGAAGCTAGACAAGCAAAAAAATTGACACAAGAAAATTTATCTGAACAATTAGATGTTTCTGTTGCATTTTTAAGCAGAATTGAAAGAGGAAGTTCTCACATTAATTTAAAAAGATTAAATCAAATTTGTGATATATTAGAAATTTCTGAAGGTTATGTTCTAAACGGAGCTGATAGTGAACAAACAAATTATTTGAATAAAGAATTTGCAGAATTATTAGCAAAATGCTCTCCTGAAAAACAAAAAATGATTTATGAAATAGCTAAAACTATTGCTGAAAATTAGCTGTTAAAGGAAACGTGTCAATGGGGACGGGCTTAAATGACACACATCTTTGATGTGTGTCATTTAAGCCCGTCCCCATTGACACGTTTCCTTTTAAGCCCGTCCCCATTGACACGTTTCCTTTGGCGTTTTCTACATTGTTAAAGTTCCATTTGGTGTATTAGTTATGATAAGTATATCTTCCTCATTTCCATTTTCAGCATTTATATAAACCAAAAATTCCGTATCATCAACCTTTCCCTTAAATTCATAACACAAAATTTCTGTCTGCCACTCAGTAGGAATTACAGCCAAGCCTTCACTCTGTATTTCTAACGTTTTATTTAGTTTTTCCTTTGCCTTGTCTTTAGCTATCTTAATATTGGAAACATCTCTTTGTTGATGACTATTTAAATATCCTGTAGTTTCCATTCCAAGTATTTCCCCATTATCTAAAGCTACTTTAACCTTAATTAAATCAGGATACATTATAACTCCATCTTGATTATATGCATAATTGATTGTAACTATCCCCTCCTGCTTTAAATAGTAGGTTTCTTGCATATTAGGAATGCCTCTTTGGTTTAAAAATTCTTTTCCTATTTCATTAGCTTCTTCTTGAGTAATTGTTTCAACTTCCACACTTCTGTCTGAATTCATTGAGATAACATGTCCACCTGTTTTTGTAATTGCAAAATTTATATTGTGATTATCTATATCTTTAACGTAAAAGTTATAGCCTTGAATATTTGAATTTTCAGAAATACCTAACCTTTGTATTTCTTTTATTTTGTCATTTCCTAAAAATTCTCTTACACGAGCTTCAGCCTCATCTTCGCTAATTTCATCTCCTGTTACAGCTTTTTTTTGACCATTTGCTAAATGTTCGGAAAAGGCACCATCATAAATTAAGCCTGAATATTCTCTAAAACTTTCTTGTAAATTACTAAAACTCTCTTTTGAAATATTACTAACCTGTTGTGCAAAAGGCACTTCTTTTTTTGATGTTAAATCTCTCCAAGAAATTCTGCCAGAATTTAAGTCTTCTGATAGCTGGTTTAATGTATTTGAAAGTTCTACACTGTAAGTATGCATTTGCTTTAAATTATTTAAGTCATCATCTGATAATTCTTCTTTTTTCATATTTTTTCGTGAGAGTGAATAACTATAGTCACCTACTTGATTTAAAAATTTCTGTGTATTCTCAAGTTCTTGACTCTCAAGTGGAAGCATTGATAAATAGCTTTGTGTTAAATTTGCTTCTCTCCATACATTTGTTAAAGTTTCTGCACCGTTTTCAGATGATTTTGAAATAAGTGATTTAGCAAGATAATTTTGAACATCTTGCATATGATTTACTACTTCATAAAATGACATATTGTAATTATTTTGTGTTGCAGTTTCAAATGTTTTTTGTTTTTGATATAAACTAATTGCAAGTAAAATACTAATTACAATTATCGTTACACCTAAGACAATTAAATTTTTTTTGCTTATTTTTTTTAACATTAAACTTTCCTCCATAAATATATTTATTTTATTTTTTACCAATTTTTATTATTTATTCCATTTGCTTTTATGAAAGATTATGATACAATAAATAAAAAAGGACTGATTATATGAAAAAAGTATTAATATTTTACGCTGCATATGGAGGTGGGCATCTATCTGCAGCCAAATCTATACAAGCTCACATTGATGCAAATTATCCTGATATAGAAACAGAACTAATAGACTGTATGAAATATGTTAATAAACCAATAGAAAAAGTCACAACAGCAGCCTATAGAGAAATGGCAAAAAAAGCGCCATGGGTATGGGGAAAAATATATGACAAATCACAAAAAGGAGCATTAGCACATATATCATCTAGATCAAATGCATTTATGGCTATAAAGTTGCTTCGACTTTTACGTGACAAAAAACCAGATTTAATCATTTCAGCACATCCTTTTTCAAGCCAAATGTGTAGTTATTTAAAACGAAAAGAAAAAATTACAGCAAAACTTGCAACAGTTATGACAGACTTTGCACCACATGATCAATGGCTTGTAGGAAAAGAATACACAGACTATTTCTTTGTTGCAAATGACAAAATGAAAGATTATTTAATAAATCAGAATATCCCTGAACATATAATATATGTAACAGGTATTCCTCTTTCTAGCAGGTTTTTAGAGCATTACAATAATGAAGAAATATTAAATTATTTTGGATTAGTTTCTGGGAAACAAACTATTTTATTATTTGGTGGTGGAGAATTTGGTTTGGGAAAAAATCAAACATTAGATGTATTAAAATGTCTTGTAAATGACTTTGAAGATATTCAAGTAATTGCTATCGCTGGAAAAAACGAAAAAATGAAGCAACATTTTGAAGAAATAGTTAAAGAGGCAAACAAAGAAGATTCAATAAAAGTATTGCCATTTACAGATAAAGTACCTGAGCTTATGTCTATATCAGATTTAGTTATTACAAAGCCTGGTGGGCTTACAATAACTGAAAGCTTAGCATCTGAACTTCCTATTGTTGTTATAAACCCTATTCCTGGTCAAGAAGAAGAAAATGCTGAATTTCTTGAAGAAAAGGGTATTGCTGTTTGGATTAGAAAACACGATAATCCTAAAACTATTCTTCAAATTCTGCTTTCAAATACAGAAAAATTAGAACAAATGAAGCAAAATACTCATCTTTTGGCTAACAAAAATTCAACAAGAGATATTTGTGAAATTCTATTAAAATAAATAACTAATGGCCTATATATTATAGGTCATTAGTTATTTATTTCAAAATCAGATAATCTATAACCAAGATCTTGTAATTTCTCATAAATCTTACTTGGAGAAATTCCAAACAACGTATTATAATCTCCATCAACTTTATTAAGGAAAAATGAAGCTTTACCAAGCATAGCATATCCACATACATTTAATAAATTTTCCTCATTTTCTACATACCATTTTATATCTTTATCAGAAATTTCATTTAAATACACATCAGCTATATCTGAAAAACTGTCTTCTTTATTTTGATACATATCTATTATAGTGACACCAGTTATCGCTTGTGTTTTTTTACCTGACATTGCCTTCATATTCAAAAAAGCTTCTTGATTGTTCTTAGGCTTTTCATAAATTTTTCCATCCATATAAATAATTGTATCTGCTGCAATAACAATTGCTTTATCATTCAATTGATTTTGAACAGATTTAGCTTTATCCTTTGATAAATCTATAACGTAATCATATGGATTAAAGCTATCACTTTTTTCTTCTATTTGACTTTCTACAACTTCATACTTAATCCCAAGCATATTGAATATATCTCTTCTTTGTTTTGATTTAGAAGCTAATACTATTTTTATTTTATTAGATTTCACGTCTTCCCTCCAATGCTTTAGTTAAAGTAATTTCGTCAGTGTATTCCAAGTCACCACCAACAGGAATGCCATGGGCAATCCTTGTAACCGTAATGCCTAAAGGTTTAATAAGTTTTGATAAATAAATAGCTGTTGCCTCACCTTCAACTCTAGGATTGGTTGCAAGAATGACCTCTTTAACTTGACCATCCATCAATCTTGCAAGAAGTTCTTTAATTTTTATATCGTCAGGGCCAATACCATTCATAGGAGAAATTGAACCATGTAAAACATGGTAGGTCCCTTTAAACTCATGTGTTTTTTCCATAGCTATTATGTCTTTTACATCTTCCACAACACATATAACTTCCTGATTCCTTTTTGCATTGCCACAAATAGGGCATGGATCTGTATCTGAAATATTATAACACTTACTACAATATTTTAGATTTTTCTTGGCATTAAGAATAGAAGAAACAAATTCATTTGTTTCTTCCTCACTGCTATTTAATATATAAAACGCAAGTCTTGCAGCTGTTTTATGTCCTATACTTGGAAGTTTTTCAAAACTTTCTATCAATTTTTCTATTGATGGTGAATAATATGACATCTTTTATTTCATCCTTTATTACATTAATCCTGGTATATTATATTTTCCCATTGAAGCTGCTTGTGCTTCATCTACTTTTCTTAATGCTTCATTTACACAAGTCATAATTAAGTCTTGAAGCATTTCTACATCATCAGGGTCAACTACATCTTTCTGAATATTTATTTCTTTTATTTGTTTATCTCCTGAGACCTTAACGCTAATTGCTCCTCCTCCTGCTGATGACTCAAATTCTTTTGCTGATAATTCTGCTTGATTTTTTTCTAAATCAGCTTGCATTTTTTTGGCTTCTTTCATTAAATTATTTATATTCATTCCTCCAAAGCCACCCATGCCTGGGAATCCTCCTCTTTTTGACATTTTTAATTCCTCCTTTTTTGAAAGTTTTTAATGGGGATGGAGGTTGTCATTTAGAACCGTCCCCATTGACAACCTCGAAATCAGTTATTCAATAACATTGAATGGTAAATCCATTCCATTTGCAAAATTTTCTATGGTTTCCACATTATTTTGTTGCTCTCTATTACTGTTTCCACCGTCTATATACTTTATGTGCATTTCTTTTCCCTTTGCTATTGAAACTAAGTCTGAAATAATTTTTGTATTTTCTGGGCTTTCTAATATAGTTTTTCCAAATTTGCTCATTCCGTTTGGAAATTCAATTCCTATTGTCATATCGTTTATTTCAGTTGCAACAGTTCCCCTTAAATTTGCATAAAGTCCCATTTTGCCTTTGCTTTTTAAATCATTTATAATTTCTGGCCAAAATTTTTGAGTTTCACCTGAAAATTTGGGTTGTTCATTTTTTTTATTTGTTCGAGTTTCTGTTTGTTTTTTGGTTTGTATAACGTTGTTTTGTGTTTTTATTGCTCTAGCACTACTATTTTGTACAATATTGTTACCTCTTAAATAGTTTTCTATTTTTGCCACTCTTGCTTCAAGCCCTTCATTTACATTTACTCCTCCAGATGCTGAAGCTACACTTGTGCTTACTTGTGAATTGCACAGTTTGATTATTCCAGCTTGAAACATTATTAATTTTTGAGTTGACCATTTCATATTATTTTCTAACTCTGATAAGTCATAAATAAGACCTATTAGTCTTTCTTTTGATACATTTTCTGCTATTTTTTTTATTTCGTTTAATTCATTTTCGTTATATAAATTCAATTTTCCGTTTGTTTTTATAATAAGTATGTCTTTAATGTATTTAATAATTTCCCATAAAAAATTATTAGTATCTTTTCCCTCATCTATTATAGTTTGAATTACTTTTAAACTAGCTTCTACATCATAATTTACTATAGCTTCTGATATGTTATGTACATAAGTTAATTTTGGAATTCCAATTAATTCTCTAATTTTTTCTTGAGAAATTTCATTTTCTCCATTTTGAATACATCTTTCTAATATAGATAAAGCATCTCTCATTGCTCCTTCTGATAGCTCAGCAATCAGTTCTAAGCTACTATTATCTGCTTTTATATCACTTTGCTCGCATACTATTTCTAGCCTTTTTACAATGTCTGAATTTGATATTCTTTTAAAATCAAATCTTTGACATCTAGATAAAATAGTTGCTGGAAGCTTTTGTGGTTCTGTTGTTGCTAAAATAAATTTAACATGCTCTGGTGGTTCCTCTAGTGTTTTTAGTAATGCATTAAATGCTCCTGTTGACAACATATGAACTTCATCTATTATATATACTCTATATTTTGCTTTAGTTGGTAAAAAATTTACTTCTTCTTTTATTCCTCTAATGTCTTCTACACTGTTATTTGATGCTGCATCCATCTCTACAATGTCTGTTAAGCTACCATTTAAAGCTTCTTTGCATATTTCACATTCATTACATGGCTCTCCATTTTGTGGATTTAAGCAATTAACTGCTCTTGCTAAAACTTTTGCAGATGTTGTTTTTCCTGTTCCTCTACCTCCATTAAACAAATATGCATGTCCCACTCTGCCTGACATTATTTGATTTTTTAATGTCTTTGTAATGTGTTCTTGACCTACCATTTCACTAAAAGTAGCTGGTCTAAATTTTCTATAAAGAGCTGTGTACCCCATTTTATCACATCCTTTATATCTTAAAAAAATGGTATGAAGCATCAGTCTCTCTATGGAAAACAACTTCCACATAGATAGACACTACTTATTGCTGCTTCCTTCCGGACCTGACAAGGTTCGTAGGCATCTATTGGATTTGTTTTCCATACAAAGACCAAACTTCAAACCATTTTTATTATATAATGTATTTGTATTTTTATCAAGTATATTTTTAATTATTTTCTATTCTTTTAAAAATAATGTTGTTTAATTCTGTTATTTCTGTACTCGCTGTTCCCTTTTCAATTACTTCCTGCACAGGGATATCTAAAGTGACATTTGCTTTAAAAGATTTCCCTGATTTTAAATTTAAAGTTATATCAAATTTAACATTTGCTTTTAAGTCTTCTATAGTTGTATTAGTTAATTGTAATAGTTTACCATAGTCAATTTGTTCCCCTTCAGTTGATGTATATGTAGACAAATTGTCATTTGCAAATCTTAATCTAAGTAAATCACCTTGATTTGCTATTTTGAGCTCTTTTATATTTGATTGTATATCTCCAGTATATGTGATTTGCTCAACTAAATTTTCTTCAGTATTTTGGAACAATTCTTTATCAGATTGTGCTGGCTTGTATATATGTATTTCTCCCTTTTGTACCTCTTTGTTTATTGAAATATTATCAATTATAATTGTATCAATTGCTTCTGTTTTATTATAATCTTTATTTTTGTCTATATATAAATATACGTCATTATTTTGATTTACAGTAATATTCCATGGACTTTCTGCATTTGGATTGTTAATTCCATCTACTGAACTTATTATTGCAATTTTAGAAATTTCAAATGGTAAGTTTGTTTCTCCTTTAGTCTGGTAACGTAACATCAAAATTCCTACTCCTAAAAAAATTGCTACAATAATTGCTATAATCATACATATATGAAATATTTTTTTTCCTAAACTTTGCTCCATTTACTCCTCCTATTATGTTTTTTATTATACAAGGAAAAAATAAGGTTGTCAATGGGGAGTGCTGTCTTTTGGGACGGGGCAAAAAAACATCACCCTATCCATTGGTTATATTTATTAAAAAATGTAGACCGCGTAGGCGGAGCGAAGCGTAGTGGCTGGAGCTTTCTTTCATTAATGTAAATTTCAATGAAAGAAAGCGACAACAAGGTCGTAATGTTTAATAAATATAACCAATGGATAGGATGATGTTTTTTTGCCTCCGTCCCCAAAGACAGCACTCCCCATTGACAACCTTATTTTTTCCTTGTATAATATATTAGTATATGCGCTCATAGCTCAACAGGATAGAGCACCCGCCTCCTAAGCGGGCGATAGAGGTTCGAGTCCCCTTGGGCGTACCATTTATTTAGAGGTAAAAAATGCAAAAAAAATTTATGAAGCAGGCTTTAAAAGAAGCTCAAAAAGCTTATGATAAATTAGAAGTACCTGTAGGTTGTGTAATTGTAAAAAACGATATAGTAATTGCAAGAGCTCATAATTTAAAAGAAACAAAATTTGATACAACAAAACATGCGGAAATACTTGCTATACAAAAAGCAAGTAAAAAATTACAATCATGGAGATTATTAGATTGTGATATGTATGTAACTTTAGAACCATGTTCTATGTGTGCAGGAGCTATTATAAATTCAAGAATAAAAAATTTATATTTTGGTGCTTTTGATAAAAAAACCGGTGCTGCAGGCTCAGTTTTTAATTTATTTGAAGACTATACATTCAATCATAAAGTCGAAGTATGTTCAGGATTATTACAGCCTGAATGCGAAAAAATTTTAAAAGATTTTTTTAAAGAATTAAGAAAAAGCAAAAAATAACTATATAAACAACAAGCAGTCTAGTTATATATATAGCTAGACTGCTTGTTTTATAATAAATTTAATTATCTCTTTTTTCTTTTCTTCTTTCAGTCAATTCATTCCCATCTTTTTCTATATCCTCAATAGCATCATCCAAATCAATTTCAAATTTTTCCATCATCTTTTCTAAAATCATACCTGCATCTTCATCATTTTCTAAATGCAATCCCATAAAATTAATCCTCCTTATATTATTGGCTGAAAGTCAATAGTTGGGGTGGAAAACTTTAAAAGTTTTCTGCCTCAGCTTTTTTAATGCAATTTAATGTTTACACTAAAAATAGCTGAAAAAATGTAATTTTAAATTCAATTAATAAACCAATTAATGAAATTGGTA
>JAFWKV010000001.1 GCA_017511265.1 Clostridia bacterium
ACTTGGCCACCATTTCCTACAGCTATTACTCCTCCTTCTACTTCTGTTACTCCTTGATAATTATAACTTTTTGCTGTATTTTCCCATTCTGTATTGCCTGATTGGTCATATTTTACTACTTGGCCACCATTTCCTACAGCTATTACTCCTCCTTCTACTGTCGTTACTCCACAATAACGATTCGTCTTATCTGTATTTTCCCATTCTATATTGCCTGATTGGTCATATTTTACTACTTGACCAGCAACACCTACTGCTATTACTCCTCCTTCTACTTCTGTTATATTATTAAATGAACAATAAGAAAATCTATTATTCAATTTATCAAATTTTACATTATATTCTGCTTCTTTACTTTCTCCTATTCCTATTCCTGTATATAATTCTGGAGCTTCATAGCCTGGTAGTTGTTTTGTTTCTTTTGCTTTATATAGTCCTTGTCCTAAACTTAAGTTTATTTTACCATTTTCATCTGTTGTAACTTTACTTAAATCTTTTCCATTTACATCTGTTACTGTGTTATCATTCATGTCTGTTATTTGGAAGTCTACACCTTCTAGTGGCTGATTTGTGTCTTCATCTACTTTTGTTAATGTAAATGATGGGTTATTGTCTAATGTTATTGTAATAACTGGATTGTCTGGATTTGTATAGTCTATTTCTGCTTCTCCTCGTATGCTTCCACTTTCTATTTGGAGTTCTAGCTCACTATTGTTTTTCTGTGCTTTAAATACTAGTGGTTCATTATTTAAAACATATCCTTCCGTTGGGTAAATTTCTTTTAAAGTGTATGTTGCTGTTATGTTCTTTTCTTCAACAAATTGATATAGATTATCTATTTGTATTTCTCCATTTTCATCTGTTGTGTAAATTGTGTTTTCACTTTTATCTTCTCCTGTTAGTGTAAATTGTGTTCCTTGTAAAAGTGTTTCTGTATCTTTTTCTTTCTTTATAATTTTTAAGCTATATTCTGGTATTTTTTCATTATCTATTTGTATGTTTATTGTTGGTATTTCATCTGTTTTTGTTACACTACTTGATGTTATTCTTTCTCCTGTTATTTGTAAGTTCATATTAGTGTTTAATGTAAATTTTATTGGTGTATTTGGTAGGTAATATCCTTTTGCTGTTACTTCTTGTAATGTATATTCTTCGTTTAAATATAATCCACTTACATTTATTTCTCCATTTGAATTTGTAGTTAAGTTATTATCTTTTTCTTTTCCTGTTAGTTTAAATCTTACTCCACTTAAATTCTGTGCTCCTGTATTTTTTATTATTTTTAATCTTGCTTTTGGTTCATTTTCTAACTGTAATTTTACTTTATAATCTTCACCATCATTTTTGTGGACAATTGCGGATTTTAACCAACTATATTTTTCTTCTAAGTTTGTATATGAGCCATTGTCATTTTTATATGCAACATGTAAATTATCTTCATTATCTGTATATGTATAGACCTTTATTTCTTCTTCATTTATTACATAATCACTCGTTGTTTTTATCTCTTTTATAATATAAGTTTTTTCGGCACATAAACCATATATTTTTACTCTTCCATCATTGTCTGTAACTCTTATTTTGCTTTCTTCTTTTCCTTCTTCTGTTACTTTAAATGTTATTCCTTGTAATTTTTTATCTGTGTTTTCTTGTAATTTTTCTATTTCTAAATCATATTGTTTTGCTATCATAAAGCCTAATTTGTCACTTGCTGTATATGTATTATATTTTCCTGCATCTGTCATCAATGCAAAGTTTATTGCATGTTCGCTATATGCTATTTCATTATAGTTAACTCCTTCTGGTATGTTTATTGTATATTTAAATGTATGGCTATCTTTACTATGTAATACATAATCTCCTAAACTTATAATATATGTTTTTATACTATTCCAATCTGTAACTTCATTTGCTGTTTTCCAATTATTATTTGTATCATTTATATCATTGCTTGGTTTTTCTTGTGTTGAATAATATACTGTTGTGTAATCTACTAATTCATTAGGTACTATTATTCCTGAATTTGTAATATTTGTTGTAAATTGTGAACCTAGTTCTCTATTTCCAACTATAAATTGATTTCCCTCAAAAGGTATTACTCCTTGTAATATTACATTTGTTATATCTTGAGCATAGTTGTTAGTTAAATTTATATTTATTTCTGCTGTTCTTTGACTTTTTTCAACTTTTGCAACTCGTGGTGCTATTGTTGTACTATTTTTATCATCATAATTTGAAGCAATTTGATTTGTTAATAATTCGTTTGGAGATATTAAGTTAATTGCCTTTTTAGTATAATTTAGTATTTCTTCTGTATTTAAGTCTCCATCTATATCATAAATGTCGTTTCCTTTATAATAATAGTCTACTCCTTGTTCATTTATTGCATATAATTCTATATCTCTTGTTACTGTCGTATTTCGTGGGTCTGGTGTCATATTACAGTCTATATTTATATTATATGTTTCTTCATTTTCATTTTCTGTTAAAACTTTTATATAGTAATTCCCATCTTGCTCAAATAAATCATACCCTAAAATTGCTACTCTATTCTTGTCTACTGTTACACTGTTTATCTCCATATTTATTATTTCTGATGGTACTTTTACTAAAAATGTTCCATTTTTCCATTTTTGTTCATTATACTGATTGGTTTCTGTTTTTATTGTTATTATTTGGTTTTCTGTTGTTTCTTGTGTTGAAAGTATTTGTTTACTAATGTTTATGCTTGCAACAGATAGTGGTGCTTCGTAATGTGCTGAATGTGTTACTGTACTTGAATTTGTTCCAAATGTTCCTGTTAAATTACTATTTATATATTCTAATTTGTCAAATTCTTCTCTTGTATAGTTTTCTGTAATATATTGGTCATCTAATTCTTTTACATTATATACTGTAAAACTTGAATTTACATTTGTTGCACTTGTTTCAACTCTTATATGTTTTATTGCATTTTCGTAGCGATATGGATTAGATTCATTATATGTATTCCAATTTTCTTTTGTAAATGTTTCTATTAATTCGTTTGTTGTGTCATTATATACTTTTATCCATCCATCTTCTCCTAGCATTCCATCTGCTCCTGAAAAGTATATTCCTACATTTGATGTTAGTTCTTCCATTGTTTCTTTGCTTGAATCTGTTTTTATAAAATTATCATGTGCTTGTTCACTGCCTGTTTTTGTTTCTTTCATTGTTGTTCCTGTTGATATACCTTCTGTACCTGTTGTTAATTGCCATCTAACTGTATAATAGTCGTCTTTTTCTTGTTCAGATATATTATTAAATATTTTAAGTGGTTTTTCTTTTGATACTACATATCTTGAATATGGCGATGCTACATATTTTCCTACCGTTATATCAAATCTATATGCAAAGCCTTCATATTTTACCCATCTTGCAACTATTGTTGCTTCTGCTGTATTTGATACATATGGATTAGTAAATTCAGTGTTTTGGTTGTTGTATCCTTCATAATATGTTTTTACTGGTATTAATAGTTGAACACTATTTTCTTCCATATTTTCGTATGCTTCTTTTGGATATATAACTTTTACTTTATATTCATTGTATCTCTTTTCAATATATGATGATGTGTTTACTATTCCTGTAACTGTTTGGTTTTCATTTACAATTGCTTCTCTTTGTGCTGTAAATGCTCCTGTTTCTTGGTTATATTCGTATGTTATTCTGTCTCCTTCAAATTCTACAGAAATAGGCTTATATCCATTTAGTTCAGGAATTGTTCCTTCTAAATATGATTTTTTTAGTATTAAGTCATTGTCTTTTTCTTCTGTTTTTATGGTGAAGTTTAATACCATATTTTCGCCATTTAATAGTTCATCAAAACTGTTTACAGTGTTTTTTACATCTGAAACTGATATACCAGCTGTTGTTGTTCCATACCAATCGACATTAAAATTAATAGTTTTATTTATTGGTGTTTCTACTCCATTGTCATCTACATGTGTTCCTGTAAATGTTATACTATTTATTTTGCTATATTTTGTTGTATCATTTCCTATTGCTTCTGTTTTTTTGTATTGACTTGTATAGTCTCCACTTCTTACAATTCCTGTAAGTAATTTTTGGCTACCATTTTGCATTTCTTTTAAATCTATTGTTTTGGTATTATTTGATATATAATTTGCTTTGATTATGCTATCTTTAACTATTGTTGTATTTAGATAAAAGTTGTTTGAATTAATTGTTATTTTCCCGTTTTTAAAGTATCCATTATTTATTACCTTTAGGTCCATATATAAAGTGTCTTCTTTTCCTACTTCATTACAGGTTCCTCTTATGGCATCTGCATTTCCGTCTAAATCTATGTCTTTTAAGAAAAATGCATCAAATTTTACATATTCTGAGTTTGTTGCTTCATCTCCATTGTTTACTGCGTCGTATGATCTAGAACGTAAAATTTCTGGTGTTATTTCAGTATTTGACTTTTGTATGTTTTGCTGTAGTTTTATAAAAATTGTTGCAATAATTGCTATAAATATAATTACAGCTATTATGTGTATTAGCTTTATTTCTATAATTTTACCTCTTTTTTTGGTTTCTTTTGTATTAGTATTTACCATTTTTTCTACCTCTTATATAAAAATAATTATTCAATTTTATTTTAACATACCGACAATGATTGTCAACATTTTTTTACATTTTTTTTAGGATATTTTTTACATGGAAAAAGGGCTTAAAAATAATTTTAAGCCCCCTGCCGTTATCGTTCTCCTTTATCTTTTTCTGAAGCAATTTTCTCCGAATAAATAAGAATCAATTCATTATATATTTCTTCTAATTTAATTTTTTTATTTGCTAACTTATAAATTGCATCCATATCATTATTATTATAAGCTTCAATTACTTCTTTAGGCTTTATTCCAGACTGGGATATTTGGCCTAAATATGCGATTGCTTTTGGGTTTAAAGACAATAATCTATTAACTAGTCCTTTATTAGAAATATATTTTTCTATTTCTTCTTTTAATTCCTTTGAAATTTTCATAAAATCACTCCTTTCTTATATTTATATAATATATTAATCTGCATTTAATCTTCTAATTTCAAAAATTTGCCTTAATATTATTGTTCTAATAATAACAGCAATCAAACTACTTGCTGAATTAAAATCATATGTAGAACGAACTGCAGCTATTATTAAAGTTACTAATTGCCCTAGTAAGCCTATTATTAAAATTATAGTAATAAAAGTTGTTTTTCCTTTTTTTATTGCTCTGTAAATTAAAAATCCCTCAAGGATAAATAAAAAGCATTCAATAAAATATACAGAAGATAAAATAATCTTAACAATTAAATGTACTATTGAATATTCTTCTTCATTTAAATCAGCTAAATTAGTATTGTCATCTTCTTTTGTAGCCTGTATTAGTTGGTCTACATTTTCATCGGCATATGGTGAAACAATAGTAAAAACTCCGAGTCCAAATTCAATTATTGCAAATATAAAACATATTATTGCAACAGCTTTTAGAAGTCTAAATTTTTTTGTACCCATTTAATAATTCCTCCTTTACATAAGTGGTGCAAGTAATCGTAAAAATGCTTGCCATAAGTCTTTTAGTGGCTTAGGATTTGTTTCATCAATTGTTATTTCATGGCTCTTTTCCATTGAATCCAGTAAATCTTGTTTAATATCATCAATAATATCTACATTTTCAAAATAGCATCCACATTCAAAATGTAAATATAAACTTCTATAATCCATATTAATTGTTCCTACTGTAGCAACTTTATCATCAGAAACATAAACTTTACTGTGAACAAAACCAGGTGTATATCTATAAACCTTTACTCCACCTTTTACTAGTGGATCTGCATAGGACTCAGAAACAGTATAAACTATCTTTTTATCAGGTATTCCAGGAATAACAATTCTAACATCTACTCCCCTCTTTGCTGCAAGAATTAAGTTATTTATAACATCTGTATCTATAATTAAATATGGAGTATAAATGTAAATATATTTTTTTGCATTAGAAATGATATTTAGGTAAATATTTTCTGCAACCTTTTCATCTGTGAATGGATTTTCTCCATAAGGTACTACATAACCTTGTCCATCTTCTTTTTTAGAAAAATCATATTTAAATTTAGAAAAATCATCATCTTCTTTTTTATATGCATTCCACATTTCTAAAAACATTACAGTATAATTCCAAACGGCATCTCCCTTTATTCTCATTCCATTATCTTTCCAGTGGCCATATTTGCTATTAATATTTATGTATTCATCAGCAATATTTATTCCTCCAGAAAAGGCGACTTTTCCATCTACTACAAGGATTTTACGATGATCACGATGATTCATAATAACTCCAGCATCTACACCAATTTTATTAAATTGTATACACTTAATGCCTTTTTTATTTAGTGTTTTATTATATGACTCATCAAGAAGAGCCAAACAACCTAAATCATCATAAATAACACGTACATCAACACCATTTGCTGCCTTTTCTTCTAAAATTTCTAAAATTGAATTCCACATTTTTCCTTCAGCAACAATAAAATATTCGAAAAATATGAATTTTTCAGCTTTTTTTAGTTCTTCAAGCATTACAGGAAAAACGTCATCCCCAAGTTTATAATAGTCAACATTGTTGTTGCAAGTAATTGGATAACTCGTATAGTTACTAATATATTTCAAATTGCTTAAATTTTTTTCATTTATTTCTTCAAGAATTTTTTCATCTTGTTTAAAAAACTTCTTCCCCTTTTCTTCGCTCTCCATAACATTACTTAATAGAATACTTCTTTTTTTATTTCTTCCGAAGGACAAAGAAAAGAATAGTTCCTACAATTGGAAAAAGTAAAATTATAATAATCCATGGGAGTGCGTATGAATAGTTTTTGCTTGTTTTTATAAGCACTAAAACAATTATTGTTCCAAAAAGTCTATATATAATTGTATCAATCTCAATATTGGGAACAATTAATGCTAAATGTTTTCCAGTAATCCATAGTAAAAACACCATATAAACAACATAAATGATAAGTGCTATTAAAGAACAAATACCTCTATAAAGTTTTTTATTCATTTATATCCCTCCTAACTATATCATCTAAAACACCATTACTTTCTATTTTAACTTTCACATTTTTTGATACCAAAAATTCGTAAAACCTTCTTTCTATATCATTGTTGTCTAAAATTGATGTAAATGTAAATGCCATCTTATTTTCATACGAACAAGCTGAACACTTAATTCTTTCAACTGGTTCTGGTGCAATTAGCATAAAAAACATATCTATGTATGGTTGATACTTACCAATAATTCCTACTCTACCAACATTCGAAAATGTTATAGTTGTATATTTTCTAATTTCAATATAACTTAACCTTACAATAAGTTTCTTTAAAAAAAGTGGAACAATTTTTACTAACGGATTATTACCTATTTTTACATTCGCAGACATAGTTCTCATTATTTCTTCTTCAGTAAGTCTTTTTTGGAAATCATTTTTTACAAATTGTAAAATCTTTTCAAATGTATCAAGGTTATCTTTTTTTATTTCTGCCTCAAGTGTAATGTATGAAAAGAAATTTGATAAAGTTTTAGATGATGGAAAATATTTTTTCAAATTAACCGGTATACAAAGTTTTATCGGCTTTGTTCCATTATATTTTTTATAATTTTCTTCATAAATTGAATAGATTAGTACTGCAGATAAATATTGCGTTATTGAACAGTTGCTTTTTTTACATTTTTCTTTTAAGCTGTCTACATCAATAATTTCATGAATTGCAGAAACAGCATCTAATTTGATAGTAGATCCTTTTAATATATATGCTTTTTTAGATGATGCATTTGATTTTAAACTTTTATCATAGTGTTGCATATAACTATCTTCTGTTGTATAATCTAAACTTTTTGTGCTTCTTAGATTTTCTTTAAATTCATTTGGATGTGCTAGCTCTATATATGAATATATTATTTCTTTAAAAAATAAGCTACCACTATTCCCATCAGTTAAAGCGTGATATATGTCTATATTTATTTCATTTTTAAAATATGTAACTTTAAATAAATAATTATTATTCTTTTTGTAATCTATATATTTACAAGGATAGTCATTTTCTTCTTTTATTATAGGTAATTGGGTATTATATTCAAGATAATTCCAAAATATACCTGATTTCATTCTTACTCTAAATGGTTCATATTTTTTTAAAGCTATTATTACAGCTTTATATAAGATTTCAGGTTGAATTTTTTCTTTTAATCTAGCTGAAAATCTAAATACTGTACTATACTTTTTTCCTGCCGAAATTGGAAATATTTTAGCTGAATTATCTAGCCATCTCCTATGTAATTTTTTTTCTTTTTTCATATAAGATATTTTCCTTTCCAAAAAAAATATGTTTATTGTCTCAATTTATAATCATTTAGCAAATCTTCATAAGCACGATTAGCTAAACTGTCATTATAATTTATAATCCAAATATGTTGAGCTTCTTTATATTCCCTTATTTGAACATCTACATTTACTTTGCTAGCTTTTTCTTGTAATAAATGTACATCAGGATTCAAAATATCATTTGTGCCTGTATAAATTATTAAATTATTCAATTTTGATAAATCTCCATTTATAGGGTTAGCAAAATATTTTTCATTTTCTGCTGCTCCTCTGGTGTAGAAAATACCCGCTATATACAATTTAAACTTATTTAAGTCTTTATCATAAGGCTGAACTTGGTCAATTTTAGGATTTGACATTGTCGTATCTAGCCATGGAGATATTAGTATTGTTTGTTTTGGCAACGGATTATTATCATTTGCTAGTTTTTCTTCTAGACCAAGTGCTAATCCACCACCTGCTGAATCTCCCATTATTGTTAAATTTTCTGTTTTAACTGTTTTTAATAATTTACTATAAAAGTTATCTGTTATATTTAAAACAGATTTATATGTATATCTTGGTGTTAAAGGATAATCTGGTACTATAATTTTCGCTTTTGTATCTTTTGAAAGTTTTTGTACAAATTTCCAATGTTTATGTGTAGCTTCAGCCATATAAGCACCACCATGAAAATATAGTATAACATTTTGGCTCATATCTTTTTTGGGTGAAATTGTAAATATTTTTCTTGACATAAAAGTACTTGTCTCAATCTTGAGTTCATCATCAATTGTTTGAGGGATTTTTGATTCTATATCTACTATAAAAAAATAACCAGGTATAAGTATTGATATTGAAATAAAAATTATAATAATACTAATAATCAATCTTTTATTCATTTTATGCACCTCTTACATTATATATTATCACATTATTTATATTTTGGAAATATTTTATATGTTTGTTGGTGCTAAATAATTAAAATATGGTATATTTCTTAGGATAGCAAATAAAATAGATAATCCTACAAGAAAATACCAAATAATATTTGGTATTTCTTTTTTTCCTTTTAACAAGTACTTATAAACTAAATATACCAAACCAAAAGGTAATAGTATTATAACTAACATATTATATCTAAATGCTTGATAAAAATCTAATTTAATCAAAGAATATATTGCACGTGTTATTCCACATCCAGCACAATAAAACCCTGTTATTTTATTAAAAATACATGGTATTCCTATTTTATATTTAAATATTGCAATAGCAAATACACTTGCTATTGCAATTAAAATTATTCTTTGAATTTTTTTGTTTTCCATTAATTATTCCTTGCTATAGTATTTAATTCATTTTGAACTAGGCAGTAAGTTACAATTGATAAACCAAAAATTGATAGTATTAAGTATAACACTGAATTGTCACTAGTATTAATACCACGTTTTTGATTTGCTTCATACATTTCTTTTCCTATTTTATAGTTCCAATAGATACCATAAATACCACATGTTATTAATGCGAATAAAAATGCTTTAACACCTGTAAAATCAGGATCTTCATTTGCTTTTCCTACATCATCTGTCATTGTAATAAACCAATAAATTCCATAAATACCACATGTAATAATTGATAATAGGATTGCAACTACAATATTTCTTTCTTTAATCATTTTTTTATCCCTCCTCTATCTTTATAAGTTTAATATACTATAATTCGACAAAAAAATCAAGCAAAATCTTTATATTCTTGCAAATTAATACTAAAAATGATATTATAATAAAAAATACAATATAATTATTCATGGAGTGTGATAAATAATGATTGATAGAGATTCAAATCCGGATTTTTTAAATTCGTTTTTAGACTATTCTATTACAATATTAAATAAATCACCTAATTCTGTAAAAGAATACAATTATGACATAGCTATGTTTTTAAAATATATAATGATTCGTTTTAAACTTACAAAAGAAACTGACTATTCTAGTATAGACATTTCAAAATTTAATGTATCTACATTAAAAAAAATATCTTTGGATGATATTCACGCATTTGTTTCTCATCTTGCAGTTGACAATAAAAGCAAAGCAACAACTCGTGCAAGAAAAGTCTCAACAATTAGAATATTTTTTAAATATCTTTCTGAAAAAGAAAAAGTATTGAAAATTAATCCTGCTCAAAACCTTGAAACGCCTAAGTTGGATAAACGTATTCCTAAGTATCTATCCCTGGATGATAGCAGAAAGCTTTTAAATATAGCTGCTGATGAAAATAATAGAAATAAAGAGCGTGATTTTGCAATAATTACATTATTTTTAAATTGTGGTTTACGTCTTTCTGAGCTAGTAGGAATTAATATAAAAGATATAGATTTTGGTGAATATAAATTAAATGTTATAGGTAAAGGTAATAAAGAGCGTACAATTTATTTGAATAAGGCTTGCATAAATGCAATAAATGATTATTTAGCAGTTAGACCACGTGAAGGTGTTAAAGTAGATTCTAAACATTCTGAAAAGGCTTTATTTTTAAGTGAACAACGTAAGCGTATTAGTAATCGTACTGTTCAATATATTGTTGATAAGGAACTTGCTAAAGCTGGTCTTGATACTACAAAGTATTCTGTTCATAAATTAAGACATACTGCAGCTACTTTAATGTATCAGTATGGTAATGTAGATATTAGAGCACTTCAAGAATTATTAGGACATGAAAGTATTTCTACTACTGAGATTTATACTCATGTTAATAATGAACAAGTTCGTAATGCTGTTGAGAGTAACCCCCTTGCAGATATGTAAAACAAAATTAAAGGCATAAATCTAGCAGGAGATGTATATATATAAATAAAGAAAATCTGCGTAAGCGACCAAACGAGCGTAGCGAGTGCGATTGGAGCAAGCTACAGACCAGCAATTTTCAGTTCGGAGCTTGCGACACACAAAGATTTTCGTATTTATATATATACATCTCCTGCTAGATTTATGCTTTTAATTTTGTTTTTACAATAGCATAGGCTGTATTTGTTCACCTTTTAGTGCATATTCAATTGTTTTACAAATGTATTCCGGATCAAAGACTATAGACCTAGGCTTTGTTATAGGATTATCTTGCCTGAAAGGTACAAAATAATAATTTTTTCTATTTAACAATTTTCCTATATTTTCAGCATTTCCACTTAATCCATTATTTGTCGATGGAGCAATTACTAGTGAATTTTCATTTCTCAAATGCGATTTTGCAGCCATAGTGGCTGGCGTATCTATAATATCATTGGCTAATTTTGCCATTGTATTTCCTGAAGCTGGTGCAACAATCATAATATCTGTAAGTTTTTTAGGACCTATTGGTTCAGCATCTTGTATTGTGTGTATTATTTCATTTTCTGTTATTTCTTCTATTTCATCAATAAAATCTTTTGCTTTTCCAAATTTAGTATCTTGGTTGTATGCATTATATGACATAATTGGTAAAACATTTGCTCCTTTTTTAACTAATTCTTTTATTTTAGGGATAGTTTTGCTAAATGTACAAAACGAACCTGTAAGTACAAATCCAATTTTTATACCATCAAAATTCAATATCATCTCTCCCCCTTTCATATTATCTCTTATATAATATGAAAGTTATGTAAATTATGGGATAGAGTTAAAAATATTTAATCAAGGAGTAGAATACATATTCTACTCCTCTTTTTTCTTACATTTTCAGTTCTTTTAGCATTCTTTTTATTAATTGAGTACATGTTAAGTAACACATTACTGAAAATCCAATACTTGTTACAAACATAGCCCACTGTAGTAATATAAGAGAAGCTATAGCTATTGCTAAACAATAAGTTAAGCAATACCACCAGAATAAAAATACTTTCTTTGTTTTTTCAAAATCATTAAGAAGCAATCTCCAGCCTGTAGTTTTTAACTCATATATACTGCATAGACACAATATAAGTAACTCTGACATAAGTAGACCTAACATTATTGCATTACTCATTTTTTCTCCTTAATATTATATTGAACAATTAATGCAAGAATATATTTTCAACTTCTTAAATAAAAGAAGTTGGTAAAAAGATTTACCAACTAATTATATCATTTAATTACTTATTTTGCAATCATTCTAACAGTTTCTTTAGCAATCATAAGCTCCTCATTTGTAGGAACAACCCAAATTTTTACCTTTGAGGAATCTTTAGAGATTTCTTTTTCTTCTCCTCTACAATTGTTTTTATCTTCATCAATTTCAATGCCCATAAATTCAAGTTGTTTGCAAATATTTTTACGCACATTAATTTGATTTTCTCCTACTCCTCCAGTAAATACAACTGCATCTATTCCCCCCATTGCGACAGCATATTTAGCAATATATCCTGCAATAGAATATGTAAACATCTTCATTGCAATTGCTGCCATTTCATTATCTCCATAAGAAGCTAATTCTATTTCTCTAAAGTCAGGTGCCATACCAGATACTCCAATTAGGCCTGATTTCTTATTTAACATATTCTCAACTTCATCTGCAGTCATATTTTCTTTTTTCATTAGATAAGTTACAACTGATGGGTCTAGCTCGCCACTTCTTGTAACCATTGGAATTCCGCCAAGTGGAGTAAGTCCCATAGATGTGTCTATTGATTTGCCACCATCGACAGCACAGATGCTTGAACCTTGTCCTAAATGACATGTTACTACTTTTAAATCTCTTCTATCTGCATTCATTAATTCTGCTAATCTAATTGAAACATACATATGTGATGTGCCATGGAATCCATATTTTCTTATTCCATATTTTTCATAATATTCATATGGAATTGGATATATATATTTCTCTTTAGCAATTGTTTGGTGGAATGCTGTATCAAATACCCCAACATTTACTTTACCTGGCATTTCTTTTTGTATTACTCTTATTCCCTTTATTTGTGGTGGATTATGTAATGGTCCAAGGTCTGAACATTCTTCTAATACTTTTATTACATCTTCGTCTATAACAACTGTTTCTGTAATTTTTTCTCCACCATGTAACAGTCTGTGTCCTACTGCTGTTATTTCGTCTAAGCTGTCTATTACTTTATATTCCGGATTTGTAAATTGCTTTAGTGTATAGTTTATTGCTTCTGAATGGTCAATTGCTACATGATTAATTGTTTTCTTTTGGCCACATGCTTTGTGTGTTATAAATGATTCTTGCTCTCCTATTCTTTCGTATTTTCCTGAAGCTATTACTTCTTCTGTTTCCATATCGATTAATTGGTATTTTAGTGATGAACTACCACAATTTAAAACTAATATTTTCATTAAAAAATCCTCCTTATTTTTTTATTTCAAGTTATAATATAAAAAATTTATGCGACTCCTTGTTCATTACATTCGGATAGAAATTGTATTGCTAAAAAATGAGCCTCTTTCACTTAGTCCTCACTCGCTACTCTCGTTCGACGTGAACATCCCTCATTTTTGTAGCTTTACAATTTCTAATCCTCATTTCAATCAAGCGTCGTCTTCTAAATTCTTTTATATTATAACTTGAAATTAATAATCAATAAAATATACTATTTATTTTTTATAATTTCTAGAGTTTCTTTTGCAATTTGGAGTTCCTCGTTTGTAGGAACAACCCAAACTTTAATTTTAGAATCAGGCGTTGAAAGTTCTGCTTCTTCTCCTTTAGTTTGCTTATTTAATTCTTGATCAATTTTTACTCCAAATACTTTTAAGTGCTTACATATTTGTTTTCTGTCTAAAACTGCTTTTTCGCCTACTCCAGCGGTAAATGTAATAACATCAATTCCACCCATTGCAACTGCACATTTTGCAATGTTTTGTGCTACTGTGTAATCAAATACATCTAAAGCAAGTGTTGCATGTGCTCCACCTGAAATGCTGTCTAATTCCACATCTCTAAAATCTAAAGATATTTGTGAAATTCCATAAACTCCAGATTTTTTATTTAGGATATTATCCATTTCTTCTGGTGTAGCATTTAGCTTTTTCATTAAATATGTAACTACCGATGGATCTAAATCTCCACTTCTTGACCCCATGCAGAGTCCTCCAAGGGGTGTAAGACCCATTGTTGTTTCAACACATTCACCATTTTTAATTGCTGCTAAACTTGCTCCCTGTCCTAAATGACAATTTACAATTTTTAAGTCTTTAATATCTTTATTCATAAGTTCAGCAACTCTGTTAGCAACATATTTATGAGATGTACCATGAAATCCATATTTTCTTATATGATATTTTTCATAATATTCATAAGGTATTGGGTATAAATATCTTTCTACAGGTATTGTTTTATGAAATCCTGTATCAAAAACAGTTACCATTTTTACGTCTGGAGCTACTTTTTGGCAGGCTCTTATTCCTGCGACGGCAGATTTATTATGTAATGGCGCTAATTCTGCAACTCTTTCAATTTCATTAATTACATCTTCTGTTACTAAACAAGCATCTCTTAAGTTTTCTCCACCATGAACTATTCTATGCGCAATTCCGCCTAATTCGTCCATATTTTTTAGCACTCCATAATGCTTGTTCAATAATCTTGATAGTATAAATTTAATGGCTTTTTCGTGATTTGATACTTGATGCTCAAAATGATGTTTAACATTATTTACTTTGTGTGTCAAAAATGAGTTAGGTTGTCCAATTCTTTCAAAGTTGCCTTTTACAAGCATTTTTTCTGTTTCCATATCTATTACTTGATATTTCATAGAAGAACTGCCTGAATTTATTACTAATATTTTCATTAATTAATTTTCTCCTTTTTGTGATTGTACAGCAGTAATAGCAACAACACCTGCAATATCTTCTGCTGAGCATCCTCTAGATAAATCGTTTACAGGCTTTGCTATTCCTTGGCAAATTGGTCCATATGCATTTGCTTTTGCTAAACGTTGCACTAGCTTGTATCCAATGTTTCCTGCATTTAAATCAGGAAATACTAATACATTTGCTTCTCCCTTTAAAATACTATTAGGAGCCTTTAGTTCTGCAACCTCAGGAACAATGGCACTATCTAATTGTAATTCCCCATCTAAAATTAATTCTGGATAATTCTCTTTTGCAATTTTGGTTGCATTTACAACTTTATCAACATCTTTTCCACTACCATGAGTTGAATATGAAAGCATTGCAACTTTTGCATTTGAGCCTGTTAAACTTTCAAAACTTTTAGCTGATGAAGCTGCTATTTCTGCTAATTCTTCTTCATTGGGATTTGGGTTTAATCCACAGTCTGCAAATACAAATGTACCATTGTCACCATATTCGCAATTTGGTACTTCCATTAAGAAAAAGGCAGATACTAATTTTGTTCCAGGAGCAGTTTTAAGAATTTGTAGTGCTGGTCTTAAAGTATCAGCTGTTGAATGTATTGCTCCTGACACTAATCCATCTGCTTCTTCTTGTTTTACCATCATCATTCCATAGTATACTGGATCTAAAACTAATTCTTGGGCTTGCTCTATAGTCATTCCTTTATGTTTTCTTAGTTCATATAACTTTTCAGCATATTCTTCTTTTTTTGCTGAACTTTCAGGTTCAACTATTGTAGCTTTTGAAATGTCTATACTGTTCTCGTTAGCTAGTTTTGTTATTTCATCTTTTTTTCCTACTAAAACAATATGAGCAAAGCCTTCATTTAAAACCATTTGTGCTGCTTTTATTGTACGTATGTCACTTGCTTCTGGTAATACTATGGTTTTAACGTCAAGCTTTGCTCTTGTTTTTATGTTTTCAATAAAGTTCATCTTTTTTTCTCCTCCCATTTTTTTCACAACTATTATACATATATTTTGTAAAAAAAACAAGAGATTTTAAAAATCTGCTAATTTAAGCAAATTCTTTTTTTAATATTATTTATAAACTTCTATTCTATGTCCAATTTCTAATACTAGAATTGTAATTTTTTCATCCTGTATTTCACATATTAGTCTATAATCTCCTATTCGATATCTCCATTGTCCAATTCTATTAGAAGTTAATCCTTTTCCGTGAATCCTAGGATTTTCGCATCCCTCTAAATTTTTTTCTATCCATCCAATTATTAAAGATGCTGTATATTTATCCATTTTTTTAGTTGCTTTATTGCTCTATCTGTTAATATCACTTTATAGTTCATCTATAATCCTAGCTCCTCCTTTGCTTCCTCAATTGTATATGTTTTAGGATTTTTCTTATATTCTTTCATAGCTTTTTCATAGCTTTTTAAATCATACTCATCTTCTATTTTTTCAATGATAGCTTTTCTTATTAAATCTGATAAAGACATATTATTTATTTTTGCATAAGATTTTATTAGTTTCTCATCTTCTTCATTTAATCTTACTGAAACTGTCATTTTTATCACTCTCCTTGTAATACAAGGTACTACATTCTCGTTTCTTTGTCAATAGTTTATTTTATTATTCTACACATTAAATTGTGAATTTATACTTTTAAAAAAATTTAAATGAGTTGATATTTTTCCCAAAATAATGATATAATCAACGCAAAAGGAGGTTTTTTATGAATAAGTTATTTGAAAAAGAAAAAGCAGACGAAAATAATCCCAAATGGCAAAATATGATATCAAGAGAACAACCATTATATGTTAGAAACAACAGCTTACGCTCTGAATTTGAAAGAGACTATACTAGAATAATCAATAGTAATGGTTATAAAAGATTAAAACACAAAACACAAGTGTTTTTCAGACCTAAAAGCGACCATATATGTACTAGAAGTGAGCACGTTACACTTGTAGAATCTATCAGTCATACTTTAGCACATAATATGGGACTAAATGAAGAACTAACAAAAGCCATAGCAACTGCACATGATATTGGCCACAGCCCATTTGGCCATGCCGGAGAAAAAATATTATCTCAAATTTCTCAAAGAGATTGTGGATGTACATTTTGGCATGAAAGAAATGGCATTAATATGTTAGATAATATAGAATTGTTAGAAGATTTAAATTTAGACAGAGAAAATTTAAATTTAACTTATGCTGTACGTGATGGCGTAATTTCACACTGTGGCGAAATTGATGAAAATTCATTAAAACCACGTGACGAATTTATTAATTTATATGATTACACATATCCAAATCAATATGCACCATATACTTGGGAAGGATGCGTTGTTAAAGTTTCGGATAAAATTTCTTACATCTGTAGAGATATTGAAGATGCAATAAGATTGCATATAATTGATAATGAATTAGATGATTTATACAATATTTTAAAATTGCCTAAAGGCACAAAAATAAATAATACAACAATAGTTAATGAATTAATTTATGATTTGTACCAAAATTCTACACCTAAAAAAGGTTTATGCTTCTCAAAAGAAAAGTTTGATTTGCTAAACAATATTAAAAAGTTTAATTATGAAAAAATATATGGTTCAAAAAAAGTAAGAAAAAGTGACAAATATTTTTCTTTGATTATAAACGAATTTTATGAACTATTAAAAAGCGCTTATGATGGATCAAATACACTGGAGCACTTAAGAGAGTTGCAACACTTCTACCCTACTTTAATTGAAACATTTATTGATTGGATTTCGTGTTATTGGAATTTAACAGATAGAACTAATTCAAATTTAAAAAACAAAATAATTTTTAACATAGATAATAAGCAAGATTATTACAAGGCTATTATTTACTTCATTTCAGGCATGACTGATAACTTTGCAATTGATACTTATATGGAGATGATCAGCTTTTAAGTGCTGTATTTTGGGACGGGGCGACAGGTGATGCCTTGGGGACGGAGGAAAAAGTATCACCTGTTTAAAATGTTAAATCTAGTTAAAATATAAACAGGTGATACTTTTTCCTCCGTCCCCAAAGCATCACCTGTCGCCCCGTCCCAAAATACAGCAGACACTTTTCCTTTTCTCAATCTCTCCTAGCAATCAAAGCATTAATGTGTATTCCTTGCTCAGAAAACATTTTTTCATGCTCAGTTTCAATATTATCAATATCTTCCCAAAAGTTATCTTCTTTATGTAGATCATAAGTCTTTTTTATAACTTCAAACCCAGATTCTTCAAAATAAATTAAACTTGAATTAAACAAATCAATATCATCAGTTTTAAAATAAACCTCTCCTCCTGGAGTTAAAAACTGCTTATACTTTTCAAGCTGTCTTGTATGAGTTAAACGTTTTTTTCTATGCTTGCCCTTTGGCCAAGGATTACAGAAATTAATATAAATTCGTTCTATTTTATCCTGCTCTCCTAAAATAAGTAGTATTCGTTCTATATCAAATCTTGTTAGCACTAAATTGTCAACCTCTTTGTTAGCATCTTTATAAGACTGTTCAACATTTCTTTTTGCTAAGCCTAGCATAGCATCAACCAAATCAATTGCAATATAATTTATATTTTGATGTTCTACTGCTAATTTTGATATAAACTGGCCCTTTCCACATCCTAATTCTAAGTGTATGGGTTGTTCAGGTTTAGCAAAAAAATTTCTCCAATTTTCCTTCCAATTTTCTGGGTCATCTACATAAAATTTACTCGCTTCTAATTCTGGTCTAGCCCACTTCTTATATCTAATTCTCATTTACTTCCCTCACAATGCTTTTTATATAATGCTTTAATATTTTTTCTCTTTAATGTTGCATTTATCCCATTTTCAGCAACTTGGTCAAAAACTTCTGTAAGCATTTCTGATACATTTTGATTTAATTTTGTATTATATTTTTCCTTTGCCCAATACTCAGCTTCTGACTTCAATGTCCAATTTTTACCATTGTAGATTTTGCTTGCTGAAAGTTTATCACAAATCATTTCTGCTACATATTTATAAGGAATCATAGGTGTTTTGTTCGTAGCCGCTTCATCATACCAATATTCAGGGTGATGTCTATTTCTTCCTTTATGATGAAGCCACGCTTTTGAATATCCATTTTGCTTTTTGCATTCAGTTATTGGGCTATATGTTCCCTTGTAATATTTAATACTTTCCAAAAACTCTGTAGGAGAAAATTTTGACCAATCATGCATAAAACCTCTAAATGGAATACCTATTTTACAACAGAATATAAATACATACCATTTGTGGCGCATTACTAATACTGTATGTTTTACTACATTTTTTACCATAATAACCTCCGTTTACTTTTTATATTATATCAAATATTATTAAATTTTCAAGAATTAAAAATATAAGCTATTATTGCAGATTAATATTAAAATCATTTGGTAAATCACATTTTAGTTCTACTTGTTTATTTGTTGCAGGATTTACAAATGTCATTTTATAGCAATGTAAAGCTTGTCTACTAATTAAATTAGATTTCTTACCATATAATGTATCTCCTAATAAAGGATGTCCAATATAAGCCATATGTACTCGTATTTGATGGGTTCTTCCTGTTTTTAAAATACATTTTACTACAGAATTATCATTATTTTCTTGTAATACTTCATAATAAGTAATTGCCTCTTGACCACTTTCATTTACACAGCGCTCGATAATACTTTTTTCTTTTCGTGCTATTGGCAAATTAATTATTCCAGATTTTTCTTTAAATATTCCATCTACAATACATATATATTCTTTTTTGAATATACCATTTTTCATTTGCTTTATTAAACATTCTTGTATATATTCGTTTTTTGCAAAAATAACTAATCCAGATGTATCTAAATCAAGTCTATTTACTGGTCGTATCTTCTTTTTTAAACCTATTTTATCAAAATAAAACCTAACTCCATTAGATAGACTATCATTATAGTGCCTCATTGAAGGATGTACTGCAATTCCTGAAGGTTTATTAACTATTAATAAACCTTCATCTTCGTATATAATATCTAAAGTCATTTTAACCGGTTGTATATTTAAATTGTTTTCTTCATAATCAAGCATTATTTGGATCTTATCGTTTAGTTGAGGTGTTATTCTTGTATCACATAAATTATTATTTAGCATAATTTTATTGTTTTTTATTAATTTCACCAATAGTCTTGAAGAAATATTCAATTCTGTTTTTAAAAGTTGATTAAAACTTTTATAATTATTATTTTTTACTATATATTTTAAAACCATTTTATTCTTTCCTTATCAGAATCTGCAAATGAGAACAGAGGTGATACTTTTTCCTCCGTCCCCAAAGTATCACTTTATAGCACATAAAAAGAGTAAATCTGTAAGCCGGGTTCTGTCGTTTAAAATAGTCATTTATCTAGGATATATATTACTATATATCTCAAGCCACGCAGGTTAGAAGTTGCCGAGCAGGCTTAATCTTCAATTTAGGTGTTGCTCCAGATGGGGTTTACACAGCCCAATATGTCACCATATTGGCGGTGAGCTCTTACCTCGCCTTTTCACCCTTTCCGTAATCTACGGTGGTTATTTTCTGTTGCACTATCCTTAAGGTCACCCTCACTAGACGTTATCTAGCATCTTTGCTCTGTGGAGCCCGGACTTTCCTCTCGTAGTATCTTTCGATATTCTACCAGCGACTATTCAATTTACTCTGAAAGATATTATAACATTTATTTAATAATAAGTAAAGGATGAGAAAAATAATTTCTCATCCTTTAAACTAGTATAGTAATCTACTTATCTTACTATATGAGAACTTTGAATTGACCATCCTCATTCACAATTAGTGAGTGTGTGCACTTGTCTTTCTTGATTTTTCCGTTTTGATATTTAATCTCTTCATAAAACCAAATTTTATATAGATGTTTTAACTCCAATTTCGAATACTTGATAATTCTTTTGCAATTGATTAAAAATCTATTATATGCTTCGTATGAGGTTGTAGATGTTGTAAGCATAGCTTTTGATTCATAATAAGACCAATTTACATGCTTACAAATTAATCCAGATGGTGTCATCAAAGAAATTTCTGCACGAACAGTTCTAATACTCATTAGTTCTCCTATCTAGTAGTTGTTTAAACTAGCAGATATATAATATCACATTTATTATAATAAGTAAAGTCCTTTATTTGTCTTGCTTTTCTGTTTCTTCTAAGAAATTTTTATATTTTATAAAATAAACATCTTTATTACCTATATCTGCTGCATTTTTCAATTCGTTTAAAATAATAAATGTTTTGTTGGTGTTATAATAATTTTCTTTATCACTTATTCTACTTAATTCCATTGAATAACTTTCTATAGCTTTTCCAATATATTTTTTACATTCTTCCCAATTATCTATACTTGCAAAAACATAACTATTAAAAACATTTGACTTTGTATCTAATAAGTTTGCATACTCAGTATTATTAGGTAAACTATTTACATAAGCAGGTAAATATCTATATAAATTTGCTAGCTTCATTAATGTTTTTTCTTTATTTTCTTCTTTAGAAATAACAGCTAATTCATCTAATTCCTTATTAAAATTTAAAATTTGTTCCTGATTTATGTTCATACTATATAAGTCAAGTGTCATAGTAGGAATAGTTGAATACAAAATTTCTATATCGTTTTTTATTGCTTCCCAATCTGTTGTATCATGATTTGTTAAAATTCTTTGTTCTTTTAACCCATATTGTTCTGCTGTAGTATTAGTTGTGCTATTACTACTTTCCTGACTTTTTGAGGAAGATTCAGATTGTCCTCCTGAGCTACTACTTGAAGAATACTGTTCTTGTCCCCCATCTTTTTCGCTTTCAGCTTGATTTTTAGAACCCACACTTGTTTTTGAAACAGATATTTTAAAATTTTCTAATGTAATATTGTTTACACTATTTAATAGATATGTTAATTTATTGTCCATGTATTTTATTTCAGATATTAATTTTTCATTTTCCTTTGTATCATTGTTATTTGTTATATTTTTTACCAAAAAAATGATTAATATTACAATAGCAACTGCTAATAATATAAATAAAGCAGTTTTAAAATTTTTCATAAAATCACCTTAAAAGTAGTGTTTCCGTTTTTTTATCTTTTATTCTAAATGAAAATAAGGAGAATGATATGGTTACAATTGTAAAGCTTTATAGTGAAATAAGTGGTGAAATAAATAGATTTTTAAGTAATTTTTATAATATTAATTTGCATCTTGAAAGTTCTTTAAAATGGGAAAAGGATTATGAGAATCCAATTGAAATGGCGGAAATAATGGGCACTTTTATAGATAATAATGATAAATATAATATTAATATGTGGGTTAGTTTTGATAAAGGGTTGTTTATAAATGTTACAGAACATAATGTTAATAAAATTATTCGATATATGTATGAAAGATTTCCTTATTAAATACTACAACAATTCCTATAAATGAAGATGACAATATATAATAATTATTTTCTTTCCTCGGCTTGCTTCGTGGATTACAAATTCTAAAAGAAAAATCAAAACTTTACCCGAAGACAGGACCCTTTTTGATTTTTCTTTTAGAATTTGTACATTCCACTCCACGGCACATTCATCATTTCAAAATTTTTTATATATTATCATCTTCGTCTGTAGGAGTTGTTGTATTGTTAGTAGCTTCTTCCTTAACTTCTTCAGCACTTTCAGCTTTTTCATAAGCTTCTTCTACTTCGTCCACTATTTCAACTTCTTTAACAGGTTCTTCAGCTTCATCATTATTTTCATCTTCTTCAATTTCTTCTTGTTTGTCACCACAATTTGGACAGTATTTTGAAGTTTTATCTATTTTTTCATAGCAATTAGAGCACTGTTTTAAGTCTTTTAAATTTAAAATTTCGTTTAATATATTTTCAATCTCATCAGACAAAACGTCAACTTTTGTACATTCTTCTTCCAATTCTTCTTTTATGTTGATAGTATCTTGTAGCAAATGTTTTTCATACACCTTTTTACCTATTTGCTTATATAAATCTTCTATATCAGATTTATCCTCATTCATTTTCATTCTTAATTTAGCCTCTTTTGCAAGTTTACCAGTCTTCTCAGCAGTAAACTTATAAGTTTCACTAGCCTTTTTTCCAATCTTATCAAAAAAATCCATCTTCCTATTCCCTCCAATTCTATAATTAAATAGATAGTATAATTATTATCTATTTAGAAGATAAAAACATATAAAAAGTAAGTAATGCATAGCAACTAAGATGACAATATATAAAAAATTTTGAAGAGACGAATGCGCCGTGGAGTGGAATGTACAAATTCTTAAGAAAAATCAAAAAGGGTCCTGTCTTCGGGTAAAGTTTTGATTTTTCTATTAGAATTTGTAATCCACGAAGCAAGCCGAGGAAAGAAAAAATTTATTATATATTATCATCTTCGTTGTCAGAAGTATGTTTTAATTTATAGTTTTTATAATATATTATATATAAAATTATAAACTATATACGTTTATTCAGCCTTTTTGTCTCTTGTCATAAGCATCTCGAGAGCCTCTTCAGGCTTCAATCCATTATATAAAATTTTATAAACCGCATCAAGAATTGGCATTTCAATACCATGTAACTCAGCAAGACTATGAGCTACTTCAATATTATCAATACACTCTATTGTCATACCAACAATTTTCTTTGTTTCATCCAAAGTTTTACCTTCTCCAATTAGTTTGCCAGCTCTTCTATTTCTACTATGCTCACTTTGGCAAGTAACAATTAAATCACCAAGACCTGTCAATCCATAAAAAGTATCCTTTTTTCCACCAAGTTCAACACCTAGTCTTGAAAGCTCTTTTAGGCCTCTTGTTATAAGTGCTGCAAAAGTATTATCACCTAAATTAATTCCAGTAGCAAGCCCAGCGCAAAACGCAATTATATTTTTTAGAGCTCCACCTAATTCAACTCCTTTTATATCTCTTGATGTATATAATCTCATGGTTACAGATGAAAATGTATTTTGCACATCTCTTAATATACGCTCATCTTTAGATGCAATAACTAACAATGTTGGAATTGCAAGAGAAACTTCTTCTGCATGGCTTGGTCCTGCCAAAGCTCCTACTCTTGCATTAGGAATTTCGTCAAGAATAACTTCATCTAAAGTTTTCATTGTATCTTCTTCAAATCCTTTTGAGCAAATTATAATTGGTTGTTTTTTTGGATTTACATATTCTTTATATTGCTTAACTGTGCTTCTTGTAAATTTTGACGGTGTAACATGTAAAATAAAGTCAGCATCATCAATTACTTCTTGAAAGTTTGTAGAACATACTACGCTATCTGGTATTACTGCTTGAGGTAAAAATTTGCATTTTCTTTCAGTATTAATAAAATCTCTTTCTTCTTCAGAAAAGGACCATACCTTTACATTATTCCCCAAATTAGCTAAATGTATACTTAATGCTACGCCCCATGTGCCACTTCCTATTATAGCTATTGTTTTCATTTTATTGCCCCCTATATTTAACTTTTCTTAAAACTAATTTTATTCTCTGTTCCATTTAGAATACGCTGTATATTTTCTCTATGGTTAAATGCTACAATTACAGCTAAAATTATGCTATAAACAAAATATCCGCTTCCATCGCTCACTAAATAATTGCTATGTATAAATAAAGTTAACACTGGAAATAAAATTGCTGCACCAACTGACCCAACAGAAACCATTCTAGTAAGTAACATTAGCACTAAAGCAAACACTAAGCATATTAGTCCAATTTGCCAGTTTGTTATAAGAAGCACACCTAAAGAAGTAGCAACACCTTTTCCACCTTTAAATTCAAAAAATATTGGAAAAGTATGTCCTACAATAACAAGAATTCCTGCAATTTGCACTAATAAAGCTTTATCAGCATCTTTAAAAATCCAGCCTGCAATTACTGCAATTAAAATTGCAACAATTCCCTTTAAAATATCACATAAAAGTGTAATTGCAGCAGCTTTTTTACCTACTGAACGTAGCATATTAGTTGAACCAGCATTTCCGCTTCCTCTTTCTCTTACATCAAAACCTGCTATTTTTTTACTAATTATGACTGAAAAATTAATACTTCCTATTGCATATGCAATTATTGCAATAATAATATAAGCTGCCATTTTTATACCTCCTTTTCTCCCTTTTCTCTTACTATTAACCTTACCGGTGTTCCAATTAAACCAAATTCTTTTCTAAATTGATTAATAATATATCTTTGATATGAAAAATGAAATAACTCTTTATTATTAACAAAAATAACAAAAGTTGGTGGTTTGGTCGAAGCTTGTGTACCGTAAAAAATCTTTAGTCTTTTACCTTTATCAGTTGGTGGTTGAGTAATTGCTATTGCTTCATTTATAACTTGATTAACTACTGATGTTGAAACTCTTAAACTATTTTGTTTTGCTACATCATTAATCATCGGAAATAATTTTTGTACTCTTTGTCCTGTTTTTGCAGAAATAAATATTATAGGTGCATATGATAAATAAGAAAGTTTATTATATACTTCTTTTTTATATTTTTCTACTGTTCCTGTTTCTTTATCATAATCATCCCATTTGTTTACAACTATAATCACACCTTTTCCTGCCTCATGGGCTTCTCCTGCAATTTTAGCATCTTGATCTGTTACGCCCTCATTTGCATCAATAAGTAATAAACAAACATCTGCTCTTTCAATTGCCAATAATGTTCTCATTACACTAAATTTTTCAATTGACTCTTTAACCTTATTTTTCTTTCTTACTCCTGCTGTATCTATAAACACATATTTTCCATTGCTATTTTCAAAATAAGAATCAATTGCATCTCTTGTAGTTCCTGCTATGTCACTTACTATTGCTCTATTTTCACCAAGTACTTTATTTACCAATGAAGATTTGCCTACATTTGGCTTTCCTATTACTGCAACTTTTATTAATTCTTTATCATCATCTCTTTCATCTTTTGGAGGAAAGTGTTCAAATATTGCATCTAGCACATCTCCTATACCTAAAGCATTTGCTGCAGATAATGGCATTGGGTCTCCTAAGCCTAAATTGTAAAATTCATATATATCATCTTGTGTTTTGCCTAAATTGTCTGCTTTATTGCATACAAGTACTACTGGCTTTTTTGCCTTTTTAAGCATTAATGCAATTTCTTGATCTGCTGCTGTAACACCTTGTTTTATGTCTGTTAAAAATATTATAACATCTGCTATTTGCATTGCCATATTTGCTTGTTCTCTCATTTGTGATAATATTATATCATCTGATTCCGGCTCAATTCCACCTGTATCTATTAGTGTAAAATCTCTACCTCTCCAATTCGATTCTGCATATACTCTGTCTCTTGTTACTCCTGGTGTATCTTCTACTATTGATATACGTGTTCCTACTAAGTAATTAAAAAATGTTGATTTTCCTACATTTGGTTTTCCAATTATTGCTACTACTGGTTTTGACATTGTTTCACCTTCTTTGTTTGTACTAATATAATAATTCTTTTTTCACAATAATTTTACTATATACACAATAAAAAAGCAAGAGAAAACTTTTTGGGACAGGTCCAAAAAGTTTCCCCTAAAAAGTTTCATCTCGAATTTCTTGTATTTTCTCATTTATGTTTTCAACATCCACGCCATTATAAATTACATCATCAGAAATACTGTATTTCTGTTTTAAATTAAGAATCCTTTTAGTACTCCTGTTAACTCTATATTCTTTAATCACACCGCTTCTAGCCATATTATACACCTGTTCAATTGCGTTTTTTTCATCCTTAGGAGTAAATCTAAAAAGAACAATATCACTACCTGAAGTAAAAGCTTGTCTAACTGCTAATTTATAACCATAAATAAACCTAATAGCACGCATCTTCAAATCATCAGTAATAACAAGTCCTTTAAACTTGAGCTTTTGCCTTAAATATTTACCTATAAACTTTCTAGAAAGAGAAGCGGGTAAGGTTCTTGAAACACTTTTAATAACAATATGGCTTACCATAACTGCATCTGCACCATTTCTAATTGCAATTTTAAATGGCATCATATCAACATTTTCAATTTGCTCAATATCCTTTTCTACAATGGGTAAAAAAAAGTGAGAATCTTTTTTAGTTATTCCATGTCCTGGAAAGTGTTTTATAACAGAAATTACATTTTTTCGTTGCAATTCTTGCATTGCATCAATTCCGTACTTAGTTACATCTTTTTTATTTTCGCCAAATGCTCTATCGCCTATAGCATGATTGTCAGAAAAACGCTTAATGTCAAAAACAGGGGCAAAGTTCATATTTATACCAGAGTCATATAAAATATCACCTATAATGCTATATGCTTTTTTTACAAGCTTTTCGCCACCACTTTTAGCAAGCAAATGGGCAGAAGGCAAATTCAGTAATTCATTAGGCATTCTATTTACTCTACCACCTTCTTGATCAATAGCAATAAATAATGGAACTTTATTTACTTTATTTAGCTCTTTTAAATCCTTAATAAGCTTTAACATTTCTTCATAAGAGTCATAATTTTTTTTATATAAAATAACCCCGCCAACTTTATACTTTAATATTAAATCTTTTACTCTATCATTTACATGCTTTCCTTCAAATCCAACCATCATCATCTGACCCAGCTTCTCTTGAAAAGTTAAATCATTTAAATTCATACCTTTACCTTTCTTAAATACTATGTTTTTTATACTCTTTCAGTAAAGCCTTAAGTGCATCAATTTGCCCTTGAAGTTCTCTTCCAGTATCCGTATCAGCAACTGTTTTACGTTCAGTAGTTCTAGCATCAACAATAATTTCAGACTGAATATCCTCACTATACTTAATAGCATCTCTAATTGAATTAAACGGATTATTTGCATTAAGTACCAATCCACGAGAATTATAAGAAAGAGTATAACCTGCCTTCCCTGTCTTTTCTCTGTATGCTTTAGCAAAGCCTCCATCAATAACCAGTAATTTGCCTCCAGCTCGAACAGGGCTCTCTCCATCTTTCATATTAACAGGAGTATGACCATTTATAATGTGAGAAAATTCATTATCTATTCCAAATGCTTTAAGTAGTTTCTCGCAATTTTCTTTTTTTACAACATAAGAATAATAAGGTATTTTGTTTTCTTTATGTGTAGTTTTGTCATTTATAAAATAGCGTTCAAATGTTGTCATTTGATCCTTGCCAAAAAATGGCGAATGTTTTCCACACCACAAATACCACATATAGTCTCTAGCATCTTTGTCATTTCCGTAATATGCCTTTTCTATAACAATATCTAAGTAATCTAGTAATTCCTTACCTGCTAATTCTTTGTCAAGTACTTTAACTTTAATAAATTCACCTTTTTCATCAATAGGAATGCAAGCATGTATTAGCAAATTCGAATTAAAAATTTTATATGTTGAACCCATATCATATAAAAATTTTATATGTTCATGTAATTTAGCACTATTTGCAAAAGAAGTATGTAATCTTTCAACTATTTCTTTCTCTTCTTTTGTTAGAGCATATGGAGATTTTGGGTCTATTGTTGGAAAATATGTGTCATTTAATTCATACTCTTTTCCTTTGATTTTTACTGTTCCTTTTTCAAAATCAATTTTATCCAATAAAAGTCTATTATCTAAGCCATATTCTGGATGTCTTTTTATTAATTGTCCTTCAAGTTTAAATTGAATTATAGCCATTGCTTTATTAATTTTTGATAATAATTTATTATCGGTATCTGCATATTTGTTATAATCATATATCTTTGGTAAAAATTCTTTACCTGGATCTTCTTTATATGTTTGTAAAGCAAAAATTGAAAGTGGCCTTATATTTATTCCATACCTATCTTCTAATACACGTATATTGTCATACCTTGCACAAATTCTAACTAAATTTGCAATACATACATTATTTCCACATGCAGCTCCCATCCACATTATGTCGTGATTTCCCCATTGAATGTCTAGATATTTTAATTTCATTAATCTATCTATTATTAAATCTGGATATAAGCCTCTGTCAAATATATCTCCAACTATATGTAAATAATCTATTGCTAATCTTTTTATTGCTTTTGAAATTGATTTTATTAATTCGTCTGCTGCTTCAAGTTCTATAATGTTGTCAATTATGGATTGATAATATTCTTCTTTTTCTGTTCTGTTTATTGGTGCATGAAGTAATTCATCTATTATATATGCAAATGTTTTAGGCAGGGTTTTTCTAACTTTTGACCTTGTATATTTACTACCTACTTCTCTACATATTTTTATAAGTCTTCTAATTGTTAGATTATACCATTCCTCTGTAGCTTTGTTTTTATTTTTTAAAATTCTTAGTCTTTCTTCTGGGTAATATATTAGTGTTGCTAAGTCGTCTATTTCTTTTTTTGATAATTCTGATTGATATAATGCATTTATTTTTGCTTTTATTCTTCCAGCTCCATTGTTTAATATATGTACAAATGGTTCGTATTCGCCATGTAAATCACTTAAAAATATTTCTGTTCCTTTTGGCAATTTTAATATTGCCTCTAGGTTTATAATTTCTTCTACTACTTCCTTTGTATTTGTAAATTCTTTACTTAATAATTGTAAATATGCTTGTTTATTGTATTCCATTTAATCACCTCGCAAAAGAAATTATATACTATAGTATACAAAAATGCTAGTATTTTTCTCCAATTTGTGTTAAAATTAGTTTTAATTCAGATTGGAGGAAGCATATGGCATTTGATGGATTGAGCTTAAAAGCTTTAAGCTATGAATTTAAGCAATTAATTGGATATAAAATAGATAAAGTTTTTGAACCTAACAAAAACAATATTGTTTTAGGCTTATATGGAAATAATACAAAATTTGCATTAAACATTTGTATAGATAGCAAATTTTACAGAATTAATTTAACAACACATCCTAAGCCTAATCCTATGCAATCACTTAATTTTTGTATGCTTTTAAGAAAACACATTATAGGATATAAAATAAAGAATATTTTAACTTATGGCTTAGAAAGACTTATTATATTTGAGCTTGAACCTTTTGATGGATACGAAAAAAACATTAAATATTTAATTGTAGAACTAATGGGTAAGCATAGTAATATTATTTTAACAGATAATAATAAGGTTATAATAGATAGTATTAGGCACACAAATACTTCTAGCAATTCTTACAGAAATATTTTTCCAAAGCAAATATATCAGTTACCAAAATCTGATAAACTTAATATTGAGGATATTATGAATTTTGAAAAATTTTATGAAATCATTAGTCCAGATTTAGAAGCAAATTCTCTTGAAAAATCTATTTCTAATAAATTTACTGGCCTTTCTATGTCATCTATAAAGTTTTTTATGCAAAATTCAAATAATTCTTCAGTTGAAAGTGCAAAGCATGTTTTTGTAATGATAAAAAATATACTTAAAGAAGCGGAAAATAGTAATGTCCATTTTGAGCAAATTGATGAAAATGACTATTGCTTAGCACTTAATAAAACACAGTCACAGCCCTTTTGCTTAAATTTTTTTATTGATGATTTCTATTATAAAAAAGAATCTGCATTTGATTTTATAACATATAGAAATAGTATTTTAAAGCTTATTCTAGATAAGTTAAAAAAATATAATAAAAGACTATTAAATATAAATGCAAAACTTATTGATTGTGATAATAAAAACACATATCAATTATATGGTGAACTACTCACAGCTAATTTATATAAGTTTAATAATGAGCATTTGGAAAATGTTGAGGTTCTTAATTACAATACAGGTAAGACTGTAATTATTCCTTTAGATAAAACATATACTGTAAATGAAAATTGTAAAAGATATTATAAAAAATATAACAAATTAAAAAATGCATTAAATATTGTTGAAAAGCAAAAGAAAGAAACAGAAAATGAATTAAAATATATTGAAAGTGTAGTTTTTGAATTAGAAAGTGCTAAATCTATTGAAGAAGTAAATATGATTTATGACGAAATTGCCGAAAACAGCTTATTTAAGAGCAAATCTAATGTAGCTAAAAAGAAAACAAATGCCAAAAAGAAAAAGAATAGGCAATTATCTACATTTAATCCTTTAACATTTGTCATAAATGGATATACTGTTTTAGTAGGTAGAAACAATAAAGAAAATGATTGGCTAACTACCAAATATGCTTCTTCTAATGACCTATGGTTTCATACTAAGAACATTCACGGAAGTCATGTTATTTTAAGAACAGAAGGTTATTCAAAAATTGATGTAGATATTTTGCTTGAATGTGCTAAGCTAGCTGCAAAACATAGTAAAGGCAAAAATTCGGCAAATGTACCTGTTGATTATGCTTTAGTTAAATATGTAAAAAAGCCGCACAGTGCAAAACCTGGCATGGTTATCTATACACATAATAAAACATTGTATGTTACTCCATAACATACAATGTTCTATTTTATCCAAGTAAAGCTAATAGAATAAGCAAATATACTAATTCTTCTCCAGTTAATTTTCTATCCATAAATTCAGTATTAATTTTAAATCTTTTCCAAAACCATTTCATATCATCTTTAAGACTTTCTTTTAATCCTTTTTTCTCATCTGGCTTGTCAACAAATGATATATCATAATGGTCAACATCTTGTGCTTTAAAGAATAATTCAAAATCATCTGTTTCCCCTTTATTTAGGTCTTTTATTTCTAAATAATCAGTTCCTAATAATGTATTTCGTGGCGAATATAAATCTACCTTCATATATTTCCCGTTTAAGTCTTCTTCTCCATCATTTGTTATCTTTCCTTTAATACGCCCATTTACAAGTGTTGCCTCTGATTGTTCTATTTGAACCTGTGACGGAGTATTTTCACTCGACCTTATTGTATTATAATTAGAATTTAATCCAACAAATATTAATATATTTGAGAAAAAATAAAATAATACTATCCAAATAATATATTTGGCAAATTTTTTTAATGTATCCATATTTTTACTTTCCTTTCATTCTATTACTATTATAACAGTTATTTACATAAAAATCAAGAAAAAAGGCTGTTGGTATTAACACCAACAGCCTCAGGTACGTATTTGTTTTAATTCACAAGTACTTCATAGGCTATCTTAAAAAACAGAATGCCAAGTACACATATGCCTAATACTCCGAAAAGCAAAAAGATAGCTAATAGTGGTGCATAAGAAATAATCTTTAATACTTCAAATAAGACTAACCCACCACCATAAAGAGTTGCTGTTCCTATCACTGCAAAAATAAGAGCAATAAAACAGTCAAAAAAAGAAATTTTTTTCATAATCCGTACCTTTCTACGTATTTTTAGATACTTATAAAGTATAACACACTGCTCATAAAAAATCAACTATTAGACAAATCTTGATTAAAATGGTATAATTAAAGTATGTACTTGTAGTATTCATGTGTTAGGTATTAATTGAAAGGTAGGTAATTATGCTGTTTTTTTCACCCAAAATGCTTCACATCAAAGAGGTAAAATTACCTCGTACCCCTCAGGAGTTTGCGAAAGCTCTTATCCAGTGGGGTACAGACGCCTCACATGAAAATTCCTCTCTTCTTTTAGATCTTGATACATTAAGGTTCATGAGAGAATGGGCTCTTAGCTACTATGATGACTCGTGTCTCTGCTGTGTTCTACGCGAGTGTGTTGTCATTGGTAGTTATATGCCTTATAACGGAAAAAATGTTGTTGTGCTGGATGAACTTCTATTAACATATCCAGATCATCAGCTCTTGTACAACAAGAAGCCAGGAAAGATTTCTTCTATAATGGGCTTGTACGTTGCTCATCTCATCTAAAAGAAAAAAGGAGTAGTACAAAAGGGACGCAAACTTGCGTCCCTACTTTTATGCTGTCTTTTGGGACGGGGCAAAAAAACATCAGCCTGCTGTCAATGGGGACGTAGCAATTTGACAACCTGCCTTTGGCTAAGTTCCCTTAATTTTTTATATTAGCGCTTGATTGGAATAAGCATTAGAAATTGTTTAGCTAGAAAATGAGGGATGTTCACGGTACTCGTGTTGAATTATGAATTATAGAAAAATTTGATTTTTCTATAATGAAGAATGATACGCGAGGGACTGAGTGAAAGAGGCTCATTTTCTAGCCTTACAATTTCTTTGCGAATGAAATGAACAAGCTAATATAAAAAATTAAGGGAACTTAGCCAAAGGCAGGTTGTCAAATTGCTACATCCCCATTGACAGCAGGTGATGTTTTTTTGCCCCGTCCCAAAAGACAGCATCACTTCATTTTTTCTTTCATTCTAACCAATGTGTTTAGTGCATCAATTGGAGTTAGTGCATTTAAATCAACTTGGTCAATCTCGTGAGCTATTTCAGCAAGTTTATAATTAAACATATCAAATTGTCCTTCAACCTGCTTCTTATCTTCTTTTTCCTGTTTTTTATCTCTTAAAATACTTTTTCTTTCAAGTGTTCTTAAAATCTCATTTGCCTTTTGAGTAACATCTTTAGGTACTCCTGCAAGTTTGGCAACATGAATTCCATAACTTTCATCTGTACCACCTTTAAGAATTTTTCTTAAAAATATTATATCTTCTCCCTTTTCCTTAACAGCTATTTGATAATTTTTTACACCTTCTAATCTATTTTCCAGTTCAGTTAATTCATGATAATGTGTTGCAAATAGTGTTTTTGCTCCACATTTTTCTTTGTTTGCAATAAAGTCTGCAACAGCCCATGCAATTGAAAGTCCATCATATGTTGATGTTCCTCTCCCTATTTCATCAAGAATTACTAAGCTATTTGATGTGGCTTCCTTTAGTATTGATGCAACTTCCATCATTTCTACCATAAATGTACTTTGTCCCATACTCAAGTCATCTGATGCTCCAACCCTAGTAAATATTTTATCTACTGCACCTATTTTAGCACTTGATGCTGGTACAAAGCTTCCAACTTGTGCCATTAGTGTAATTAACGCTACTTGCCTCATATATGTGGATTTTCCAGCCATATTAGGTCCTGTAATTATTGCCAATCTATTTTCATCTTTATCCAAATATGTATCATTTTCAACAAAGCTTCCTGTTGGTATCATCTTCTCAATTACAGGATGCCTACCATCTTTAATGTCTATTATTCCATTTTGCTTTACCTCTGGCATACAATAATTCATATCTTCTGCAACTTGTGCAAATGATGTTAATACATCTAGTGTTGCAACAATTGTACTTGAAGTTTGAAGTCTTTTTATATTTTTAGATATTTCTTCTCTAACCTCTGTAAATGCGTTATATTCTAAGTTTACAACCTTTTCTTCAGCACCTAATACTTTGTTTTCTATTTCTTTTAATTCTTCTGTTATATATCTTTCAGCATTTGTAAGTGTTTGCTTTCTTATAAATCTAGCTGGAACTTGTGATAAAAATGATTTAGTAACCTCTATATAATACCCAAATACTTTATTAAAGCCTACTTTCAAGTTCTTTATTCCTGTTTTTTCACGTTCTTCCGCTTCTATTTTTATAATCCAATTCTTCCCATCTGTAGTTGCTCTTTTTAATTCATCTATTTCTTCGTCATAGCCAAGCTTTATAATTCCACCTTCTTTTATGCTGATAGGTGGTTCATCAACTATTGCTTTTTCAATTAAGTCATGCACATCTTGTAACTCGTCTAAATTTTCATGCAATTCTTTCAAATAATCACTTTTACAGTTACTTAATACATTTTTCACAGATGGCAATTTTGCAAGTGAACTTTTAAGCGAAATCATATCTCTTGCATTGGCATTACCATAAGCCATTTTACCTGCCAAACGCTCAATATCATAAACTTTTTTTAAGCTATCTATAATATCTCCTCTGATCATAATTTCTTCTTTTAGTTCTTTTACAGCACTTAAACGTTTATTAATTTCAATAACGTCTATTAGTGGGTCATTAAGCCATCTTCTTAGCATACGTCCGCCCATAGAAGTTGAAGTTTTATCTAATACCCAAAGTAAAGTTCCTTTTTTGCTCTTATCTCTTAGTTTTTCAGTGATTTCTAGGTTTCTTCTTGCATTTATATCTAAAGACATATATTTTGATATATTGTAAATTGTAATTTTGTTTATATGTTCTAGGCTTGTTTTTTGAGTTTGTTTTAAGTATTCTAAAAGTGCATTAATTGAAGCTATAGCAATTGATTTTTCTTCTATATTTTCTATTAGATTATTAGCTGGGTCTTGTACAGTGAATTTTTCTTTTAATTTGCTACAATCATCTGTAAAAAAAGTATCTCCAAATTTTGTAACATATATATCAAATCTTTCCTTTATTTTATCCATTTCTTCTCTGCAATCATACATCATACTGTTTACTACAAGCTCTGCTGGATTAAATCTTGCAATTTCATCTAGTACCATTGCAAAATTATTTGTTTGCTTAACTTCACTGCTGTAGAATTCACCTGTTGAAACATCACACAAGCTTATTCCAAAGTATATTCCAGTTTTAAAAATTGACATTATATAGTTGTTTTTTCTTTCTTCTAGCATATTTGATTCTACAATAGTTCCTGGTGTAACTACTCTTATAACATCTCTTTCCACCATTCCCTTTGTTGTTTTTGGGTCAGTTAATTGCTCACATATTGCAACTTTATAACCTTTTGCTATAAGTTTTGCAATATAGCTTTCTGCAGCATGGTGTGGCACTCCACACATTGGTGCACGTTCTGCTTGCCCACAATCTCTACCTGTTAAAGTTATTTCTAATTCTCTTGATGCTGTTAGTGCATCATCAAAAAACATTTCGTAGAAGTCACCTAATCTATAAAATAATATACAATCTTCATATTGTTTTTTTGTTTCAAAATATTTTTGCATCATTGGTGAATATTCTGCCATTTGTATTACTCCTCTTATTCTATCTTATTTTTGTATATTCTTCTTCTAATTCTTCTAATTGCCTCATTTCTTCTGGTTTTGCAGCTCTTGCTGTAAATTGTTCTTTTAATTTTTTTATTCTTTCCGCTGCTGTTTTTCTTACATCCGCTTCTTTTATTCTTCTATATTCTTCTAGTGCCATTCTTGCTGTAAAATATGTGGTATTTGGAATTTCACTTGAATATACTATTTCTGGCTTGTTTAATTCTTTTCCTCTTACATAAACTTCTACTGTACATAAGCCAGATTTTTCAATTGCATCAACTGTTGAAGGAACACCACTATATGCTTGATTATGGTGTGAAGTTGAAACTAGTCTTCCAAAACCTATTTTATCAATTTGTTCTTGATATCTTTCATGTAATGAAATTAAGCTTTCTAATTTTGGAACAGCAAGAACTCTTACAGTTACTGAAAATCCCTTCTCTTTCATTTCTTTAATTCTATTTATTATCCTGTCGTTTTTTAATGTTCCTTCAAAAATAAAATTGTAGCCTTCATCTATTGATTTTCTTAATATTTGGCCAGTCCATGTTCCTGCATCTTGTTCTACAATGCTTACATATTCTGTTGGATATTTTTTAGCCATTTCTATTGCTTTTGGATGATATGGTTTATATTCGTCTGTTGTTATTATAATAACTTGTTTTCCTTGGCTCTCTAATTCATTTTTAGAATATGTAATAACTGCGCCTTTTCCAGCTCCTGATTGTGCTCCAACAATTATTGCTATTGGCTCATTACTTGTAAGCATCCCATTAAACACTTCATCTTCTATTTTTCTATATATTGTTTGATGTTCTTCTGGCGTTAATTTGTATTTATCTCTTATATTTTGTTCCACTTTTATAGTTCCTCCAGCTTATTTAAATATTTTCATATATTTCTTTTATTTCTTTGCCATATACATTTAATATCTTTTTTATTATCTCTTTGTCACCACTATACATTAAGCTTCTTTCTTTTTTTAGCTGTTCTAATTCTTTTTTGTATTTAATATCTTCTGATTTTTTTACACAGTCTGCTATTTTATATGCCATTATCTCTACAGCTGAGTCGAAATCTGAATATTCGCTCATATTATTTCTCCCTTCAAGTACCACATATGTTGTGATACTATCTTTAAATTTATAATTTGATCTTTTAAATTTTCGTCTCCCTCAAAAACAACAACCTTATTGCTTTCAGTTCTGCCTGTTAGCATATTAGGGTTATTCTTGCTCTTGCCTTCTACTAATACCTTCTGAACTGTTCCTACATATTTTTGATTATTTTCTTCAACTTGACTTTCAACCAATTCTTTTAGTCTGTCAAATCTTTTATGTTTAATTTCATCTGGTATTTGATTTTCCATTTTTGCTCCTGGTGTCCCTTCACGAATTGAATATATGAACATAAAGACTTGTTCAAATCTAACCTTTTCTACAATGTCTAATGTATCCTCAAAATCTTCTTCAGTTTCACCTGCAAATCCCACTATTATATCAGTCGTAAACACTACTCCAGGTATTTTTTGTTGCATTTTGCTAACTAACTCTAAGTATTGTTCTTTAGTATATTTTCTGTTCATTACTTTTAACATTTTTGTGCTTCCTGATTGAAGTGGCAAGTGTATTAACTTGCATACTTTTTCACAATCTCTAACTGCTTCTATTACATCATCTGTAAAGTCTTTTGGATGTGGCGAAATAAATCTAATTCTTTCTATTCCATCTATTTGGTTTATTGCTCTAAGTAAAGTTGCAAAAGAGTTTATTCCATTCCAATCTAGACTTTTTTCTTTCCATTTTTCAACTCGTAAATATGAATTAACATTTTGACCAAGTAAAGTAATTTCTTTATATCCTTCTTGTGCTAATTCTTTGATTTCTCTTATTATATCTTGTGGATGTCTACTTCTTTCTCTTCCCCTTACATAAGGAACTATGCAAAAGGAACAGAAATTGTTACAACCGTACATTATTGTAACATTTGCTTGAGTATTGCTTGTTCTTTTTATTGGCAAACCTTCATATACTTTTCCATCTATGTCTAATATGTCTCTTACCTTATTTCTTTCTTGTAAAGAATTGTATAAATCTTCCGGAAATTTGTGTAGAGTGTGTGTTCCAAATACAATGTCTACAAATGGATATGAACTATTTATTTTTTCAACCATCTGTTTTTCTTGCATCATACATCCACCTATTGCAATTATTGTACCTTTTTGTTCTTTTATTCTTTTTAATTCTCCTAGTTTTCCAAATAATCTATCCTCTGCATTTTCTCTAACACAGCATGTGTTAAACAAGCATAAATCTGCATCTTTAAAGCTATCCACCTTGTTGTAACCCATTTGTTCAATCATTCCAGCTAATTTTTCAGAATCGTTTTCATTTAGTTGGCATCCCATTGTTATTATTGTATATTTTAAGTTTTTATTTTTGTTTTCGGTTTTAACTTTATTTATGTATTTTTTTTGTTCTTCAATTTCTTGCTTTGTTTCCATTTTTTCCTCCATTTCGTCAAGCTTTATTTTATTATATTTTTCTGGAATTTGCAAGAAAAAAAATATAGTCTTATGCAAGACCATATTTTTTCTTAAATCTATCTGCTCTACCACCTACTGTATCTTGTCTTAAATTACCTGTCCAGAATGGATGGCATTTTGAGCATACGTCTACTTTCATATCTTTTTTTGTTGAACCAACTTCTAAAACATTTCCACAAGCACACGTGATTGTTGTTGTTTCATAAGCTGGATGTAAATCCTTTTTCATTTATGTATTCACCTCTTTCTCACTTCATAATAAATTTGCCATATATTATATTAACATATTTTTTTTTAGATTTCAAGTTTTAATTAATATTTATTTACATTATTTTTTATTTTCCTGTTGGTATTGATTATACAAATACTCAACTGTAGCTGTTAGTTCTTTGTTAAGTGATACTTTATTAACTAATTTTGACATAACATTTATTAAACATGCTACTATTAAAATAATTAACCCTATTTTTTTCCAATATTTAGCTAACATTTTTCTTCTCCTATAAATTAATTACATATTAATTATACTTTTTTTTCGTTTATTTGTCAACAATTCCTATTAGATTAGCTCAAATGATATTTTTCCCTTACCATCTTTGTATTCTACTGTTGAAATACTTCCATTTATAATTGTCATGCTAGGTCCTTTGTGTGAAATATCAGCATCATAAATTATTGGTATATTTAATTTTGAAATGATGCTATCTTTTACGCATTCAAGCATATCATAACCTAAATAAGAATTATCATTTCCGCATCTCCCAAAAATTATACCTTTTGTATACTTAAAATAGCCTAATTCATTAAACTTCCAAAGTGTTCTTATTAGCTCTTCTTTTGATAAATCACAATTGTCAAAGCACCATATAATTCCATCATTTTTATATTTTTCTATAAAAATGTTTGTTCCGTCATATTTTGTTCCAGCAAGTTCTGAAATTATGTCTATACATCCAGCAAGCATTCTGCCCTTTATAGTTGCAGTTTTACCATCTAATAATTTCCATTCGACTTTTTGCGTTAGATTATATCCTTCTAAACCTGTTACTTTTTCTTGTCTTTCATTTTCATACATTTCATAACTATGCTGTGTTAGCAAATTTCCCTTAACTATTTCAAGATTTTCTACTAAACTCGTGTCATATTCTTCAGCTCCAAAGCTTTTAAAGTTATTTCCATAAATTGTTGCTATGTCATATTTAGTTGTTAGTGGGAATAAAATGCCTGTTGGGTCTGAAAAGCCTTCTATCCATTTTGGATTATCGACTAATTTATCAAAATCCACATAAGGTAAAATTTCTACTAAAAATTCTCCCCCGCTAGCACACCAAATAAAATTGATATCTTTTCTTTCAAACATTTCATTTAATTCTTTTGCTCTTGTTTGTGCATCTGCACTTCTACATCTGTCTGATTTAAAGGCATTTTTAGATAATTCTACTTTATATCCCATTTTCTCCATTTTTATTTTAGCATTTTTGTATCTCTTTATATCAAGTTCTTCGTACGCACCATTTGACGGAGCTGGAACTCCTATAACACTTCCTTTTTTTAAAAAGTTTGGATAAATCATTTTATTCACTTCCATTTCCTTATTATTTGATTATTCTAAATATATCACTTCTATTGTAGAAAGTAAATTAAATATAGTATATAATATAATAAAATAATTATAAAGGATGGAAAAGATGAAAATTCAAAAATACGAAACTAATTTTAAAAGAAACCTTTTTTGGAAAGAAAGCACATTAAACACAAAACAATACACAGAAAAACAAGAAAATAAAGTAATAAATGTTTATCCTGTCATATCTTATCAAGAAATAATAGGCTTTGGTGGAGCTTTTACAGAAGCGGCAGGCTATGCTTATAGTAAGCTAAGTGATTCAAAAAAAGTTGAACTTATAGATGACTATTTTTCACAAAATGGCTTAAACTATTCAATTGGTAGATTACCTGTCGGGAGTTGTGACTTTTCTCTTAATTCTTATTCATATTCAAAAAGACCAGATTTGTCTGATTTTAGTATAGAAAGAGATAGAAAATATCTCTTACCTTTTCTGAAATCTTCACTAGAAAAAAGGCAATTGAAATTATTAGCTTCTCCATGGAGCCCTCCAAGCTTTATGAAATCCAATAAAATGCTAAAATTAGGTGGTAAGCTTTTAAATAAATATTATCAAACTTGGGCAGATTATTTGGTAAAGTATATACAAGCCTATGAATCTGAAAATGTACCTATAAAATACATAACAGTTCAAAATGAAGCAAATGCAACTCAAATATGGGAATCTTGTTTGTACTCAGCTGAAGAAGAAGTAAATTTTGCAACAAATTATCTATATTATGGTTTTGTACATAATAATATTGATACTAAAATACTGATATGGGATCATAACAAAGAAAAACTTTTTACAAGAGCTCTATCAGAACTAAGCACAGATTCTGCAAAGCAAGCTATTTCTGGATTTGCATTTCATTGGTATTCTGGTGACCATTTTGAAAATATTAAATTGACACATGATGCTTTTCCTGATAAGCTTTTATTTCATACAGAAGGCTGTACAGGCTTTTCTCATTTTAGAAAAGAAGATGAAGTTCAAAATGGCGAAATATATGCTCATGATATTTTAGGTGATTTAAATGCCGGTATAAATGCCTTTATAGACTGGAATTTAATACTTGATCATAAAGGAGGGCCAAATCATAAGTTAAATTACTGCAATAGTCCAATAATGCTAAATGATGCTAATTCTGATTATGTTAAAAATTTAACGTATTATTATATTGGGCATTTTAGTAAATTTATTAAACCTGGTAGCAAACGTATTGCTTTTAGTAGATATGATGATAGAATTGAAGTAACTGCTTTTAAGAATACTGATGGTTCTATTGCTGTTGTTCTTCTGAATCGTAATAATTGGAACTATGAATATAATTTATGTATAAATGATTTTGTTATTCATGATAATTTAGATAGTCATGCTATTGTTACTTTGGTAATTAAGTAAGTGATGCCTTGGGGACGGAGGAAAAAGAAGCGATGCCTTGGGGACGGAGGAAAAAGTATCACCTGTTTATATTATAGCTAGAATTTACAGTTTAAACAGGTGATACTTTTTCCTCCGTCCCCAAGGCATCGCTTCTTTTTCCTCCGTCCCCAAGGCATCACTAATTATGGTCGTCAAATAATAATTTAATTCCCCATAATCCTGACACACCTACAAGTGAATAAACAATCCTACTAAGTATTGACATATCTCCAAACAAAGTTGCAACTAAGTCAAATTTAAATAGTCCTATCAATCCCCAGTTGATTGCACCAATTATAATTAAAGTCAAAGCTGTTTTATCTATAATTTTCATTTTATTTTGCACCTCCATATCTTTTATTCATATATATGTTATTTTTTTCAATTTTATTCTTTTTATTCATAAAAAAATAGTATGGATTTATTATCCATACCATTTTAATTTTTGTTTAATACTTTTTCTACCAACTTTGATACACTTGGAAGTTCTTCTAAGGCTATTTCTTTTAATTCTTCAACAGATTCTTCCATACAATATCCATTGAAATCTTTTATCATTTGAATATCGCTATATCCATCCCCGATAGTATATATATTATTTTTTTCAACTCCTAATTTTTCTGCAAGCATTTTTATTGATTTCGATTTATTTACTTTATTCGATACAATTTCAATTGAACTTGATGTTATATTATATGATATTATATATTGCGAAAATTTACTGTTAATTTTTTCATTCATTTCAAGTGATTTCTTTTTAGTTGGATATTTTACATTTATTTTTGTCAAATTTGTGTGTTCAAAGTCAACTCTGCTTTCCAACTTACTGCAACAGAACCATTCTGTTGATTTTTCTAATTCTAATTCGTTTTTTAATTCGTTTATTATATTATTATTTATCGATACATTAAAAATAATATCATTTTTCTTATTTAATATTGTTGCACCATGATTTATTATGCTATAATCATATATTAAATTATACTGATTTACCTTTTTCATTAAATCATAATAACTTCTTCCTGTAGCAATAATAAATTTATTGCCTAGTTTTATGAATTTGTCAACTGCCATTTTGTTTTTTTCAATGTCTTCATCATTTATATAAAATGTTCTGTCATAATCACTTGCAATTATTTTTTTCATATATAACTCCTCATATTCAATATGTAACTATTTTACATCTTTTTTTTCAAAAAGTAAACTATATATAATAAAATCATTTACAAATTTATTTTTTTATTATATAATAACAAATATTATGCTTCTATAGCTCAGTAGGTAGAGCACAGCCATGGTAAGGCTGGGGTCGCCGGTTCGATTCCGGCTGGAAGCTCCAGTAGCGTTTCTGTTCAAACTTGCTTTAGCAGATTCGTTTTTTTATAGTATTTATTTGAGAAATTAAATAAAAGAGGAGATCAACAATGAAAAAATTATCAATAGTAGTTCCTGTATATTATAACGAAGAAAATCTTTTAGCATTATATACAGATTTAAAAGAAAAAGTGTTAGACGTTTTACCCAAATTCAAATTAGACTATGAACTCATTTTTGTAGATGACGGCTCAAAAGACAATTCATACGGAATAATGAAAAATTTGTCAAAACTTGATTCTAAAATTGTTTTAGTAAAACTATCTAGAAACTTTGGTGAGCATTCTGCCATTTTAGCAGGACTTACAAAATCAACTGGAGACCTAGCTGTTCGTAAAGCTGCCGATTTACAAGAACCTTCTGACTTAATTTTAAAAATGATAGAAAAATATAATGAGGGCAACAAAGTTGTGCTTGCCACTAGAGCTGACAGAGAAGAACCTCTAATTCAACGTGCATTTTCGTCTTTATATGCATTTATGATGAGAAAATTTGCCTTGCCTAATATGCCAAAAGGTGGTTTTGATAGCTTTCTTATTGACAGAGAAGTTATTGATGTTTTAGTTAGTATGCAAGAAAAAAATACTTCTTTAATGAGTCAAATTTTATGGAGCGGTTTTAAAACTGACACTGTTCCCTATACTAGATTAAAAAGAGAAGCGGGAAAATCAAGATGGACACTTTCTAAAAAGATTAAACTTGTTATTGATTCTTTACTTGGATTCTCGTACTTACCTATTAGATTAATTTCATTTATGGGAATATTTTTAGCTATATCTTCTTTTATTGGTTTATGTATTGTTCTTTATAGAAAAATGGTTGGTATTATTGATGTTGAGGGTTATTCTTCTTTGCTTATTCTTATGCTTTTTGGATTTGGTATTGTTATGTTTTCGCTTGGAATTTTAGGCGAATATATGTGGAGAATGTTTGATGCAACAAGAAACAGACCTCCTTTTATTATCGATAAAGATGACTAAAAGATGACTTTTGGGACTATCCCAAAAGTCATCTTTCTTTTTTACAAAAATAAATATAATCTCAAAAAATTCTTACAAACTCACAAACTAAAGTATCATCGCCATCCATATAATAATTTATATCATACGTTTTGGTAGATTCATCTTCTTTTACAACATATCTAGCACTATATAACTCTTTGTTTTTGTATATGCTCTCTGAATATGGCATTTTGTCATCACTGATGTTTACCTCATTTGGCTTTTGTTCTAAATCCATTAACCCCATATTAGATTTACATTCCATCTCAAATTTTCTTATCATTTCTTCTGCTTGAACTGTCTCATCAATTTCTTCGTTATGTGTTAATTTATATTTTAATTGTACAATATTTATTTTTGTATTGTCATCTCTTATATATATAACTTTAGCCATATTGTTGTCTAAATACATGTCTACATCTGCATCAAATGTATATGCTTCTTTCCCAACTTTATATTTTGATGCTATTTTAAAATCTTTAATTTTACTTTTTGATGAAGCATATAGACTTGTATTTAGGTCTTCTATGTCAATCACTTGATGCGTATATAAATGTAACTTTGCATTTGAATTTTCTTCAGATTTTTCTTTTTTTTCATTATGTAAAACTATAAACAGTAATCCAATTATAAACACAATTATGCAAATTCCCATTACAATTATATGTTTTTTATTTAAATTTTTCATAAGTTATCCTCCATAACTTTTTGGGACGCGTTCCAAAAAGATCCGCGTCCATAAAAGTTTCTATTATTTACTGTCCAAAAGCTGAAAAGAATGTACTCAATGCATTTGCTGCATTATTTAGTAATCCGTTATTAATTTGTGTCAGGTAAGTTGTGTAATATGTTGTTCCATTAATTGTTTCTGTATCATCTTTTCTTTCATAGTTATCTTCTACCTCTGCGATATTTCCATCTACACTACCCAAAACGCCCTTCACAATTCCATCATAGAATTTAATTGTTCCAGTATTTATTATACCATAGGTTGTTCCTCTTATTTCAGGTGAGGACATATTCACTGTTCCATCTTTTTTTCCTATTTTAACTGTTGAATTAGCTGAATTTGTAATAGCAGCATTTGTAATACTACCTTGAGTATCTAAAATTATTGTTCCATCTTCTATTGTTACGGTTCCACCATTAAAGTTTTGAATAGTTCCTCTAGGCTCACCTGATGGTGCATTTCCTGTTGTAGTAGAACTTATAGTTGAATTACCTCTTATTTCTACAGTACCTCCATTGTTGTATACTGCTTGTCTTTCTCCTGTTGATATCATAGTTACTCCATCAATTATTACTGTTCCGCCTGCATAATTGTCAATTGTAGAAGATAATTGTACTACTGAATTTATAGTTCCATTTGTAAGTTTAATTGTCCCATAATTGTCTATAACTTTACTACTACCATTATTACTTAAAGTATTATTTTGTAGATTTATTATTATATTTTGTCCTGCAGATGTTTTAACATATTCTGTAGAATCCGTTAATATATTAATTGTTACCTCAGTACCATCTTTTGGTACTTGATTAACTGCCTCTTGTAATGTATTATAAGATACATCATTAATTTCTGCAGTGTCAACTACAGTCCAGTGAGCATAATATGTTACATCTTCATTTATTATTGTATCTTCTGTTATTGATTCTCCACCTTCTTTTGATGTATACCATCCATCGCATTGGAATCCTGCTCTGGTTGCTTTTGGTAAGTCTCCTAAAGCAGTTCCACTTTCAACTAGTTTTGTTCCATTAATTATTTTACCACCATTTGGGTCGAAAGTAACTGTATATGTACTTTTCCAATGTGCATAAAATGTTATATCTCCATCTATTATTGTATTTTCTGTTATTTTGATTCCACCTTCTGCTGATGTGTACCATCCGTCAAGCATATATCCTGATTTTGTTGCTGTTGGCAATGTTCCTACAGGGTCACCTGGTTTTACTTTCCTTGTTCCATTAGCTATTGTGCCTCCATTTGGATCAAATGTTACAGTATCTTTTTCTTTTAGATAAACTACGTCATATGTATCACTATCTATAGTTTCTGTTTTGTGTGCTATTACATAGTCATCTTCTATATTTTTTAAATGTTGGTCATTATCAGTTGCACTTGTTATTCCCTTTATAACACCATCATAAAAACTTAAATCTACAGTACTGCTTAAGCCATACTTTTTGCCTTGTATTATAGGAGTATTCATAACCATATTTCCATCTTTTGTTCCTATTGTCAGTGTTGTTTTACTATTATATAAGCCAGTTCCTGCACTAGATTCTGACCTTATTGTTCCTCCAGTTATTGTCATTTTGCTTTCATTTGATACTGCTATTCCATTATTTGTTCCATTAGTTGATACTATTGTTCCTCCAGATATTGTAACTGTTCCATTAGTATTATGAACTGTTCCTCTATTTTTGTTAGTTTCTACTGTTGCTTTAGAACTTAAATATGCATTTCCTGTTATTTCTATGGTTCCTCCTTCATTATATATTGCTTGTCTAGTTCCTGTAGTTATAATGCTTCCGCCACTAATTGTCAAATTGGCTTTTGATTTATTGTTAATAGCTCCTTGTGTTGTTGATGAGGTTATTGTTCCATTTGAAATTGCAAGAGTTCCAAAGTTATTAATTACAGGATTTACTCCATTATTACTTATAGTAAAATCTTGTAAATCAAATACAATATTTTTACCTGCAGCTACTTCAAGTTTTTCACTTGTATCTCTTAATAAAATAATTGTTTTTTGAGGTCCATTAGCAGTTACTGCATTTATAGCAGCTTGTAAAGTACTATAAAATGTCCCCTCAATTTCTGCTTTTTCTGTTTTCCATTGTGCATATAATGTTATATTTCCTAAATTATTTACTTCTTGTTGATATGTATATCTTGTTCCACTTCCATCAGGTTCGGTATTCCATCCCGCAAATGAATAATTTGTTTTTTGGAATGTATTTTTCCTTAATTTTTCTGTTTTATTGAACGGAATTGTTTGTGGTTCCATTGTTCCTGTTGCACTTGCATCATTTTTATCAAATGTTATTGTATATCCTCCATTTGTAAAGTATCCTGGGTTTGATGTGCCCTCATCTATGTGAGCATATGTATAACTTACATTAGATGCATCATATACTGTGCCTGCTCCACCGACAATGTTAGTTGCACCAATAAACATATCATTACCATTTGCTGAATCCGTTATACCTGTTGTTACAAAATTTGATGATGCATAAATTGTTATTAAATCTGTACAACCCTGAAACATATTATTAATTTTTGTTACATTTGTAGTATTAAAATTACTTAAATTTAAAGTCGTTATTCCACTACAACTATAAAACATATATTCCATAGTTGTTACACTGCCAGTATCAAATCCACCTAACTCTATGGTCGTTAAACTGCTACAGTTTTTTAACATTGCTTGCATATTTGTTACCATTGATGTATTAAAGCTACTTATATTCAGACTTGTTAAGCCACTACATCCATCAAATATATTTGACATATTTGTTACTTGTGTTGTATCAAAGTTGCTTAAGTCTAACCCAGTTAGACCACTGCAACCTTGATACATACCCTGCATATTTGTTACACTTGAAGTATTAAAATGATTTACATTTATACTTGTTAAGCTACTACAGTTTTGAAACATATTTCCCAAATTTGTAACATTGCTTGTATCAAAATTGCTTACATTTAGTGTTCCAACATTTTGGCAATTTGAAAACATATAGTGCATATCGTTTACATTACTTGTATCAATTTCACTTACATCCAATGTGCTTACATTTTTACAATTATAAAATAGAAATTCCATATCAGTTACTTTGCTTGTGTTAAGGTTCGATAAGTTTAACGTAGCATTAATACTATTTCCTATATATGCAAATAAATATGCTGAGCTTGAGTTAGCAAATACTCCACCATTTTGTCCTATTACTACATCATAGCCATTTGTGTTATCACCAGTTGCCCATAGTAGCACTCCTCCATTACTTTGCTGTGATACGTCCCAACATGTTGTATTATCTACTGTATGGCCATCTATTGATGTTGCAAATGATATGCTCTTTATTTTGTCTCTTGTTATGCTTGTACCTAAGAATGTTCCATCTGCTGTAGCAGTTGTGTTTGCTTTAAGATTTGCTTCTTGCCAATGTGCATAATAGGTTACATCCTGGTTTCCCATTATAGTATTTTCTGATATCTGTTCTCCATTTTCTGTGAACCATCCTAAAAATTGGTAACCTGTTTTTCTTGCTGTTGGTAATGTTCCAATTCTTGTATCTTCAGCTACTGTTCTTGTATCTTCGCTTGCTGTTCCACCATTTGCATTAAATGTTACAGTATAATCTTTGTAGAAGTATTTTGATGTTATTGTTATGCCATCTCCAAGTTTTGATATTGGAACCGCAACTACAGGACGAATTCTTTTACTATTTCCATAATAGTTATAACTAACGCTTCCTTTAATTTCAACAAACATTTCATTGCTTTTGTCATTAGCTGAAGGAGAAGATAGCCACCATGCTCCAGTACTTGGAGAATATATTGCTTCATCCATTTCAGATGAATATCCTAATCCACTAACATAAAAACTATAGTTTTCTACCTCACCACCTGATGTATTTTTTCCTATTTTATATCCTGTTGCATTTTCTTCTACACTACAATCTAATTGTATTTCATGTGTTGCATTATATGATGCAACAAACATTTCTAATGAAGGTGCTCCTACTGCCCAAAGTGCATAGTCTGCTTTATAATCATTCCAATTTGTTGTGTCTAATAAAGTTTGCAAACCTTGTATATTACTATTTATATTTGTTCCATCTGATTTTAATTCCCATGATGAGTTTTGTGTATATTTTTTGTTTATCTTTTCACCTACTGATGATATTGTAGACGTTCCAAATCCAGGTAAATTGTTTAGAGCATTATTTCCAATACTATCAGATATCAAGTATGCATAATTATTATCTGCATAGAACAATCTCCATATTCTATTATCGACTGTGCTATTTCCTGTAGTATAACCTGTTACTATTTTACCAAAATCACTTGAATATGTTGAATTTACTGTACCTAGCTCTAAATATCCATTTGAAAAGTATCCTGGATTTGATGTACCCCCATCTATGTGTGCATATGTGTGGTTTATATGAGATGCATCATATACTGTGCCTGCTCCTCCTACAAGTTTAGTTGAACCAGTAAACATATCTGTACTATTTTCTACTGCTGTCGTAACAAAGCTTGATGATGCATATATTGTTGCCAAATTAGAGCAATTAGCAAACATAGTATTCATACTTTTAACTTTTGATGTGTTAAAGCTACTTACATCTATTTCACTTAAGGCATAATCATATGCAAACATTCCTTCCATTGTAGTAACATTTGATGTATCAAGTCCACTTACATTCAAACTTGGTAGTGTTCTGCAATTATAGAACAGATAGCTCATATTTGTCACATTGCTTGTATCAAAGTTTGTTAAATCTATTGTGGCATCTATACTATTTCCTATATATGCAAACAAATATGCTGAGCTAGCGTTTGCTACAACACCACCATTCTGTCCGATTACTACTTCATATCCATTTGTGTCATCTCCAGTTGCCCATAGTAAAACACCACCATTACTCTGTTTTGAGACATCCCAACATGTTGTATTATCTACTGTGTGTCCATCTATTGAATTTGTAAACGATACTTTCTTTATTTTGTCTCTAGTTATGCTTGTTCCAAGGAATGCTCCATTTTCTGTTGCTGTTGTATTTGCTTTTAGGTATGTTCCCCATTGTGCATATAATGTTACTGTTCCATTTTCTGTTGCAGTTAAATTGATTACTTCTTGTTTATCTAAATAAGTTGTTCCGCTTCCATCAGATGCAGTATTCCAGCATGCAAAAGGATAGTTTGGATGTTGGAATGTATTTTGGCTTAAATTCTGTGCTGTATTATATGTAAATGTTTGTGCTTCCATTTCTCCTGTTGCATTTTCGTCATTTTTGTCAAAGTTAACTGTATATTTAAACGCTTCCCATTGTGCATACAGTGTATGTGCTCCTGTTTGTGTTACAGTTGTATCTGCTGTGATATAGTTAGGATTTTCTCCTGGATTTTGTTCTATTGTCCAACCTTTAAAGCTATAATTTTCTCTTGTTGGAATTGGTAAGGTTCCATATTTGCTATCATATTCTACTTCTATTTCACTTGGTTCTACTGTTATTCCGTCTCCTGCATTAAATGTTACTTTAAATTTATTTACTTCCCATTGTGCATACAGTGTATGTGCTTCTGTTTGTGTTACAGTTGTGTCTGCTGTGATATAGTTAGGATTTTCTCCTGGCTCTTGTTCTATTGTCCAACCTTTAAATCTATAATGTTCTCTTGTTGGGATTGGTAAGGTTCCATATTTTTTACCATATTCTACTTCTATTTCACTTGGGTTTATTGTTATTCCGGTTCCTGCATTAAGCGTTACTAAATATTTATTTACCATATTTATAAGAATTGCTATGGTTTTGCCTTTATTTTCTTCCTTTACAGTTAAAGTTATTGTATTAGGTGTATATTTATTAGCAACTACAGTAAGAACATTTCCGTTTATCTCTGCATGTATAAATTCATCCTCATAATTTTTTGAAAAATTGCTACTTTGTGCGGTATTTGCTATTGTATACTCACCTGAATCTTCTCCCATTATGTTTACAGTTCCAGTTTGCCCTTTAGATAATGTTAATTCGGTTACATCTGCATAGATTGATGCTTCTCCAACTGTTAATTTTGCTATTCTTGTTGATAATTCCTTTCTATATGTTTGATTAGTTTGTACTATTTCACAATAATAATATGTATTATTCATATCCATTGTTGCTTCCGGAATTGTGTAAACAGCATTTGTTGCACCTTCAATTGCTACTTTGTTAGCACCATCACTACTTGTGCATTTATACCATTGATATGTAATGCTTCCATTTCCTGTTTCAGCTACATTAAAACTAAATGTTGCTGGTTTTCCTTCGGCTACAAATACGTCTTGTAAGTCATCAGCTATTGTCATTCTACTTATTACAACAGTAGTTTGGTTTACAGATTCGTTTCCTGCTGTATCGACAATTTTTACATACCAAACTCCCTCATTTAATACCTCTATAGTGCAATTTGGTTCTATTGTTTCAGTTTTTGCTATTTTCCAATCAACTTGGTTAACAGATGATCCCTGTCCATAATAAATAGTATACTTTTTTATGTCTCCTGTTGTCTCGATATTATTTATATAAAGTTTGTTTTCAATTGATGATAGGTTAAATGATATTCCTGAGATTGGCTTTTTGTATTCAACATTATATCTATCATCATCCAATCCACTAACAGTCCATATAGTTTTTTCTTTATACTTGATTCCATCTAGAGAAATAACTTTTCTTCGTTTTACATTAACTAAAAATTCTTGATCTATATTTTTAAATCCCAAGCTTTCTATTGTAGCTTTATCATAATATCTATAATCTTCTTGATCTATAATTTCTTCTTCTATTCCTTCTAATTGTTTCTTTTCTTCTTTTGCTCCATCGAAGGCCTGCTTTTGTTTGTCTTGTTCTAAATCTTGTAGTGTTCTTCCCAATTGTAGAACAGAATCATCACCTTTTCTATAATTTTGTTCTAATTCATTTACCTTATCTTGCATCATTTGTAATTCTGTACCACGGGCAGCTAGTCTTGCATTTTCTATAGAGTCCCTTCCTGCTGTAATTCCTACTCCTGATAAGATTAATAATAATATAATTGTTATTACTAATGCTGCAAGTGTAATACCTTTGTTACTTACTAAATTGTTCATTTTATTCCCCCAAAATTTTATCTATTGTTACAACTTTATTTAACCATAACAGGCACTTTTTTTCAATAGTTTTTTATTTATTTTTAAATATTTTTTTCTGTCTTTTGGGATGGGGCAAAAGACAGCACTCTATCGTAGTTCATCAATTATTGTTTTGTAATTTGTTGCACTTAAAATAGCAGTACCAGAAACGAGAATATTGGCACCTGCTTGTTTTACGCTGTCAGCTGTACGAAGATTTATACCTCCATCTGCCTCAATGTCTGTTTCTAAGCCTTGCTTATCAATATAATCTTTTAAAGTTTCTATCTTGTTCACCATATCAACAAGCAAGGTTTGCCCACCTTTACCTGGTTCTACTGTCATAACAAGACATAAATGAACATAAGGCAAAAATTTAAATACATTTTCTATTGGCGTGTTTGGCTTTACTGAGATTCCTACCTTGCAATTTAAATCTTTTATTAATTTTATCATTTCCATTACTTCTTCGTCATTTTTGCAAGCTTCTAAGTGAAATGTTATAATGTTTGGCTCTACTCCTGAAAAATCTAAAATAGCTTCTTTTACATCTTTAACCATTAAGTGTACATCTAGTGGTAGGTTTGAAATTCTTTTTATGTATGATGCATATTCTAGCATTTTTTGGTATGTGTCTTTTTCTACAAATTTGCCATCCATTACGTCTATGTGGAAATAGTCTGTTTTTGCTTGTTCTAGCGCTATGAATGTTTTTGATTCTTCTCCTTTTTTTACAGAAAGAATTGAGGTTGAAATTTCTATCATTTTTTGTCTCCTTTTTTTGATGTTTTTTGGGACGGGGCAAAAAACATCTTTTTATTAATTAAATCATAATATCATCTATTTTACAACTCTTAAGTCGAATTTTGTCGATGAAAAGTTCTTGCTTTTACGCTGTTTCCATAATATAATAATTACACCTCTTTATAGAGAGTATCTTTACAAGGAGGTGATGTTATGACTAGTTACGAATTAATCTTTTTCTTAATAATTTTATTATTAGAAAAAGATAATGACAAAAGTCAAGATTAGTACATAACTAATCATAAAAAACAGGTAGCTGTAGACTACCTGTTTTTTGTTATGTCTAGTTACGACTTAATAACAAAAGTCAATTTTGCAATTGCTAATATTATAATACTATTTTTTTTCTCTTTTGTCAATATTTTTTGTCTTATTTTTCCAATTTTTATTTAAAATTTTATGATACTTTTTCCTCCGTCCCCAAAGTATCAGCTTTTGCCTAATTTTTCCATTTTTTATTTCTATGTGATACTTTTTCCTCCGTCCCCAAAGTATCATAAATTTTGCAAAAGTTGTTATACCTTTCTTTTGCAATTTTACCGCTGGGCTAGTGCAGCTTTTACACCACAGTTTTTTTCTTTTATATGTGTGCAACCTACAAATTCACATTTTTCTACATAAGGTGCAATATCAATAAAATAATTTTCTAGGTCTTTTGCTTTTATCTCATTTAGTTCAAAGTTTGCAAATCCTGGTGTGTCTGCTATAAATGTGTTGTTATCTAATTCATATAGTTTTACTTGTGTTGTTGTATTTTTTCCTTTTTTATTTTTTTTACTTATTTCACCTTCTAATGTAATGTCTTTATTGAACAATGCATTTATTGTTGTTGATTTTCCTACTCCTGAATTTCCAGAAAACGCACTTATTTTTCCTTTTAGTACAGCTTTGACTTCTTCAATGCCTTCATTTGCTTTTGCATTTGTTGCTATAACTGTATATCCTGTTTTTGTATATATGTCCACAATTTTTTTATATGTGTCTGCTAAGTCTATTTTATTTACTACTATTATTGGTTTTATTTGTAAATATTCCGCATATGCTAATTGTTTGTCTAGCATTAGCAAATCTGGCTTTGGGTGTTTTGTTGATATTATAAATATTATTTGTTCAATATTTGCTATTTTAGGTCTTTTTAATTGCATCTTTCTTGGCTGAATTTCGTTTATTATGCTGTCTATTTCTTTTTTGTCTTCTAGTTCTTCAATTTCTACTATATCCCCAACAAGAGGGGTTACCCCCTCTTGTTTAAATTTGCCTCTAGCACTTGCTGAATACACATTGCCATTAGCTTTTACTTTATACAAATTTGAAATATTTTCTATAATTATTCCTTGCAATCTTTTTCTCCTTTAATTAAAAGCGTATGTTGTTTCACTGTCTAAGTCTATAGTATAGTTATCTGTCCATTCTCCACCATTTGTGTCTTTTATTTCTAATATTAATTTTACTTTGCCTTTTCCTGTGATTGTTGGTGAAAGTGTTGCTGTGTTTTTATCTACGCCAGATTTTGAATATACTGTATTACCATCTGCTGTAAGTTTTACTGTGACTTTCTTTTCACTATCTGGATAGTCTTTGTCTGATGCATCATATCCTTTTGTAATACTTTTTACATTAATGTTTATTGTTGCTGTTTTCTCTTCTGCAACTTTGTTTACAGTAATTGTTATGCTACTACCTTCATTTACTTCTTTTCCTGCGTCTATGCTTTGTTTTAATACTGTTCCATCTTCTTTACCTTTTTCTTCTTCATATACTACTGTGACTTTAAATCCTGCTTTTGAAAGTGTGCTTTTTGCCTCTTCTTCTTCACTGCCTATTACTGATGGTACTTGAACTTTTTTAGCTCCTGCACTTACTTTTATTTTTATTGTATCGCCTTTGTTAACTTCTGTTCCTGCTTCTTTATCTTGTTCAAATACTATTCCTGCTTCAACCTTTTTGTTTGTTTCTTCTTCTACTTCAAATTTTAGTCCTAATTCTTCCAAGGTTTTCACAGCATCTGCTTCTTTCTCTCCAACTACTTTTGGAACTGTTACCTTTTCTATTCCTTTACTTACAACAACTTTTATTGTAGTATTTTCTTTTACATTTTTCTTCTCTGTTGGGTCTTGTGAGATTATTTGCCCTGCTGGATATTTTTCGTTGTATTCTTCGCCCGCAACTTCTACTGTTAACTTTAATTTTTGATTTTTGTTGTTTATTTCATCAACTTGTCTTTTTGCTTGTTCTATTTCTACTCCTACTAAGTTTGGTATGTCTATTTTAGCAGCTGTAATCTGTGCATAAACCCATGTTCCACCAAAACTCAATAAGAATAGTAAAATCAAGCCCAATACTGCACTTAGTTTTTTATGTTCTTTTATCCATGCTACTAATTTATTATCTTTCTTCTTTTTTCCTCGTTTATTTCCTGATTCATCTAAGTCGTCATCATCATATATTGTCGATATTCTTTGTGTCGCAAATTCATCGCTATATGTATCTTCATTATCTACAAAGTCCCCATCTGGGTCTTTTAGTGACATATTAAGGTCTCTTAGCATTGCTGTTGCACTTTGATATCTTAAGCTTGTGTCTTTTCTTAATGCTTTCATTATGATGTCATTTACAGCTTCAGGTACCTTTTCGTTTACTTCTATTGGTTCTTCTGGATCCTCTTGCATGTGTTTTAGTGCTACAGATACTGGTGTATCTGCATCAAATGGAAGTTTACCTGTTAGCATTTCATACATTACTACTCCTAGTGAGTATAAGTCTGATTTGGCATCTGTATAGCCACCTCTAGCATGTTCTGGCGAAAAGTAATGCACTGACCCTATTGTTGTTCCAAATGCTGTTATTGTAGAATTTGAAACTGCTTTTGCTATTCCAAAGTCAGTTACTTTTGCTACACCGTCTTCTGTTATTATTATATTGTGTGGTTTTATGTCTCTATGTATTATATTGTTTTTATGTGCTGTTTCCAAGGCTGATGCAATTTGTATTGCAATGTTAACAGACCATTTCCATGGAAGTGGTCCATTTTCTTCTAAGATTATTTCTTTTAGGGTTTTTCCTTGTATTAATTCCATGACTATATAATGCAAATTATCTTGCTTTCCTACATCATATACTGATACTATATTTGGATGTGTAATGCTTGCTGCCGCTTGTGCTTCTACTTCAAACCTTTTAATAAATTCTTGGTCTGTTGTAAATTCGTCTCTTAATATTTTTACTGCTACAAATCGGTTAAGTAAAGTATCTTTTGCTTTGTATACTGTAGCCATTCCTCCATTACCAACTTTTTTTATGATTTCATATCTGTCAGCTAACATGCTTCCATTTAAATCCATTTTTATCTCTCCTCATTTTTAAAAATATAGTTTTATATATTTTTTATTACTACAACTGTTATATTGTCTATTCCTCCGTTTTCATTTGCAAGGTCTACAAGTTTACCTGGTGCTCTTTCGATATTTCCTTGTACAGTATTAAATATTTGCTCTTTTGTTACCATATTTGTTAAACCATCTGAAGTCATTACTAGTATGTCGTCTTTTAAAAATCCTTTTACTGATACGTCTGGTTCTACAAAAGCACTACATCCTATAGCTTTCATTAGCATGTTTTTCTTTGGATGTGTTTCTGCTTCTGCTTCTGTTATTTTTCCGTCTTTTACTAATTTTTGTACATAACTGTGGTCTTGTGTTAGTTTTCTTATAAATTGCTTTCTTACTCTATATATTCTACTGTCCCCTACATGTCCAATATACACTTTGTTGTTGTGTACTAAACAAATTTCTAATGTTGTTCCCATTCCTTCTAGGTCTTTGTTTTCTTTTGATTTTTCATATATGACCATATTTGCATATTCCATACTGCTTCCTACTAGCTGTATTAGGCTGTCTCTGTCTTTTGATATTTCTTTGTAGTTGTTTTCTATGTATTTTTTTACACATGTTGTTGCCATTTGACTTGCTATTTCTCCGCCTTTGTATCCCCCCATTCCGTCTGCAAGAATGTATAGTTTGACGTCATTTAGTGTGTCTGATATGTAGAAATAGTCTTGATTTGTTTGCCTTGCTTTACCTATGTCTGATTTAGCATAAGCTATTATCATTGTTTCACCTCTGTTTTTATTATTTATATTTCTTCAGTTTATTTTATATCATACCTTGTTTTTTTTTTCAATAGATTAGCAAAAAAAATAAAAAAGAATCGAGCCACTCTCCTGTGTAGGATTGTGACTCGACCTGAAAAGATGTGTGGAACTTAGCTGTTGCTAACCCTGTTCCACTTGACGCTATGGCACTCCTCAACGTGGAGTTGCCCATTAATCTCCGAGACTCTTACAAGAAAAGTTTCGTTGTCAGACTGCACCGCATAGACAAGGTAATTGTCTTTGTGGTACGAGTGAGTTGAATGGATAAGAGTCAATGCGGCTCCATCCTCCAAGTTGAAGTCCGGCTCGCCATTAGCGTACTTGTTGTTGAATACGCGAATAATCTCGCGCATGAGTTCCATATCCATGGATACTCCTTTCTCTGTTGTGCCTTGGGACTTTTTCCCCTTGGTAATATTATAGCAAAGCTATGCGTAATTGTCAAATTATGTAAGGCGGTGTATTGGAGACAGGAAAACTTTTTTAAAACGTCCCCAAAAGTTTTCCACAGTCCACCCTGTCCCCAAAAGTTTTCCTAATAAAATTTCTTTGCTGCTAGTCTGTCTTGTACGCCACGTAGTGCTTCGCCAAAACGTTGAAAATGCACCACTTCTCTTTGTCTTAAATAACGTAATGGGTCTATTACTTCTGGATTGTCTTTACTTAAGTCAATTAATTTTTCATACGTTGCACGTGCTTTTTGTTCTGCTGCTAGGTCTTCTTGTAAGTTTGCTATTGGATCTCCTTTTGCTGCAATATATGCTGCTGTAAATGGTACTCCTGCTGCTGATACTGGATATACATCTAATCCATGGTCTGTATAATATGCATCCAAACCAGCTTCTTTTATTTCTTCTATTGTAGCTCCTTTTGTCAATTGGTTTACTATAGTTCCTACCATTTCTAAGTGAGCCAATTCTTCTGTTCCGGATATCATTTAAAATTGCTTTTGAAGTTTGGTCAGGCATTCCAAATCGTTGAGATAAATACCTTAATGATGCAGCAAGTTCTCCGTCTGGGCCACCATATTGAGAAATAATATTTTTAGCAAGTTTCAAGTCTTTACACTTTATATTTATTGGGTATTGTAGCATTTTGTTATAAGTCCACATTTAAAAATTCCCCCTTTCCCATGGCCACCCTTCGTTTAGATTAGGAACATATATTAAATTTATATTTTATATTAATATTTCTATCGTCTATGATTATTTTATCTATTAATTTAAATAATAAGCTTTTACTTGCATCATTTATTTCATTAAAGCTCATGATTTTTTTCATATTTTCTTTAAATTCATTATTTCCAATAATTATTTCTTTATCTGTTTTATCACATTCTTGTTTATATATTTCCATTTTTCTTTCATATTCTTTCTTTTGTTTTTCATATTTTTTTACTAATACATTAAATGTATCATTAGATATTACCTCTGATATTTTATCTTCATATAAATTACTTATAATCTTATTTAATTCTTCCATTTTTTTAGTTAGTTTTATTAATTCAGATTTTTTATTATTTTTTTTTATTCTATCCTTGTTATAGTCTAGTTGTTCTATGTTTAAATATTTTTTTATATTACTTTTTATAGCTTCTGTTACTAATCTGATAAGTTCATCTTCTCTTATATGGACATTACTACAGAATTTATTACCATATTTTTTGTATCTTGAACAAATACATCTAAAATTTTTTCCATGATTTTTATTATATGTTATTCTACTGCCACATTTGCAAAATACTAGTCCTGTAAGAAGATGCTTTTCTTTGTTTGAATAATTCCATTCATTAGTTTGTTTATTCAGCATTTCTTGTACTATGTCAAAGTCAGCTCTTTCAATTATAGCTTTATGATTATCGAGAACAATAATTTGATTTTCTGTTGGAACTTTTGACGTTCTTTTTATCTTGTAATTTATCTTTTTGTTTTTTAGTTGAACTAAATCTCCAGCATAAATTCTATCTCTTAATATTTTATTTATTACAGTAGAATTCCATTGGTATGTTGTGTGCTTTTTGCAATTAGGATTAAAATAATTTGTGGTTTCTTCTTTGTATTTAAGTGGTGTTATTATTCCCATATCGTTAAATATATTTGCTATTTGCGTTTTGCTTTTTCCTTTTTTATACAATCTAAAAATCATTTTAACATTTTCTGATACATTTTCATCAACTATAATTTTGTTTTTATTATTATTGTCTTTTTTGTATCCATATGGTAAAAATGCTTTTATACAATCTCCACATTTTGCTTTTGTTTCTATTGCTGACCTGACTTTGTTTGATATGTCTTTTGCGTACATATCATTTATAACAGATTTAAACGGTGTCATATCATTATTACTGTTATATTGATCATATGTATCAATATTATCGTTTACTGCTATATATCTTACCATTTTTGTTGGAAAATATTTTTCTACATACATGCCAACTCCAATATGGTCTCTTCCAAGTCTTGAAAGGTCTTTTGTTATTACAAGGTTTACTAACCCTCTTTCTATGTCGTTTAATAAATTCTGAAATCCTGGTCTTTCAAAATTAGTACCTGTATATCCATCATCATAATAAACATTTGCTAATGTCCATTTTTGTTCTTTAACTATAGATTTTAAAAACTTAATTTGGTTTTCTATGCTCTCTGATATGTTTTTGTATTTTTCTTCTTTTTCGTCTTCTTTTGAAAGTCTCGCATATATTGCTACTTTCCATTTTATATTATAGTCATTATATAACCTGTTCATTGTTCCTCCTCTCTAAAATTATATAAATGACTACTTACCTATTTTTTGTTTTGATAAAATAAAAACTTATAATTTTCATCAACCCATTCTTGTATTAGTTCTTGTATGTTTTTGCCTTCTTTAGTATATGTTTCTTTTACTCTGTTTTCCATTAATATCACCTCAGTAAAATATATTTTTTTAATAATATATAAATTACCAACAACAAAAAAGGCATCTATTTTTTAGATACCTTTTTATATAATTGTATTTTTATTCTGTTTTTAATGATTCAACAGGGTCTTTTTTGCTTGCCATACTAGCTGGTCCAATTCCTGAGAATACTGTTAGTCCCATACTGATTAATATTAGTATAATTGCATGTACAGGTGATAATAACATAATATTGTCTATTTTTGCAAGCAAGCTGACTATTGCATTTATTCCTAGTGATAGTATAAAACTTACAGCTATTCCTAAAACACCTGAAGCTAAGCCTTCAATAATTGTTTCAGCTCTAAATACCCTTTTTACGTCTTTTTTACTAGCACCAATTGCACGTAAAATTCCAATTTCTTTTGTTCTTTCTAATACTGATATGTATGTAATAATACCAATCATCAAGCTTGAAACTATTAAAGATATTGCTACAAAAGCAATCATAACCATTGATATCATAGAAACAATTTGAGATATACCTTGTGTTAAACTTTCCATTTGGTCTACATATATAATTTTATCTTCTTCGTTTGCTTGATTATTATATGTTTCTATAAATTTCTTTATTTCAGCTTTAGAATTTGCATCTTTTGGATAAATATTTATTGTATATGGATTTTCAAGTTTCCCTGATCCTAATATTTTCAAGTTCTTTTCATAAGTTGAATTTATACCGTCAAATGCTTCTCCTGTAAATATGTTAATATTTTTATTAGCCATTTGTTCTTTTACTATTTCTGTTTCATTTGCTGTATTCATGTAATCTTCTATTAATTCATGTGTATATCCTAAAAATCCACTAGGTGTATTTTTGTCTTTTACTTTTATGATTCCTGTGATTTTTAATTCAGGTGCTTTATTATACAATTCTTTAATAAATTCACTGTCATTTTCTCTACTTACCCATGTGTTTCCAACCTTTTGATAATAATCGCTACCTTTAATTATTCTATATGTCTTTCCAATCAATTTATCAAAGTCATAAGAAATATCTTCTGCTTTAACTTTTTCCCCATTTGAGGCTTTTTCTGTAAATTTAGCAATATCAGCTCTGTCTTCTATGTCTAATGAATACATTGTTGTGAGTGATAATTCATTGTTTTCGTCTACTACAAGTGCTAGTTCATTTTTTGATTTTGGCATAGTACCTGAAACTACTTCATATTGGTCACTATTTTTTAGCTCTTTAAATGAGTTTTTTAATAAATTAATTGAAAATAAGTCTCCTAATATTCCTTCATCTGATGTTTCAGAATCGTCAATTGGATTGATTTTTGTTATGTTTCCGTTTTTGCCTGTGTCATATAATTGTATGTTTACATTATACGTGTACTGAATAAAAGAAGAAAATTTGTCTGTTTCGTTTTTGTGTTGTTCAATATATTCTTTCATTTTTTGTAGGTTGTTTTTCTTTGTTGCTGACTTTGAGCTAAGTGTCAAGTTTGTAGAAATGTCATCTTTAGCAACTATTGTGTCTTTATGCTCATTTTTTTCGTTTTTGATTTCTATTGTGTCAGTTTGTGTTCCTGTGTCTGAAACACTTGCTGTACTTTCCATACTTACAGCTTGAGTTGCTGATGATTCTTTTTGCATATTATTTGCATATTCTGTAACACCATTTGATAATGATAATACAAGTGCAATACCAATTATACCAATGCTTCCGGCTATTGCTGTTACTAATGTTCTGCCTCTTTTGGTCATTAAGTTGTTTTTACTTAACGATAAAGCTGTAAGTAAACTCATTGAACTTCTCTTTTTATTATCATCTGAGTCTGTAGCTTCATTTCCATCAAATGGTTCTGTATCATCTATTATATGGCCATCTTTTAAGCTTACTATTCTAGTTGAATATTTTTGTGCAAGTTCTGGGTTGTGTGTAACCATTATAACTAGTTTTTCTTTTGCTACTTCTTTTAGTAAATCCATTATTTGTACACTTGTTTCTGAATCTAATGCACCTGTTGGCTCGTCAGCTAATATTATATCTGGATTATTTACTAATGCTCTTGCTATTGCAACTCTTTGCATTTGGCCTCCAGATAGTTGTCTTGGCTTTTTGTTTATGTGTTCTCCTAGTCCCACTTTTTTTAATGCTTCTGTAGCTCTTTTTTTGCGTTCTGATTTTGAAACACCTGATAGTGTCAATGCTAGTTCTACGTTGGATAGAACTGATTGGTGTCCAATTAAATTGTAACTTTGAAATATAAATCCTATTTTGTGGTTTCTATATGTGTCCCAATTACTATCTTTATATTCCTTTGTACTAATTCCGTTTATTATTAGTTCTCCTGTTGTATAGTGGTCTAATCCTCCTATTATGTTTAGTAATGTTGATTTACCACTACCACTTTGTCCTAAAATAGATACAAATTCATTTTTTCTAAAGTTGATTGAGACATTATCTAATGCTTTTTGCTCGATTGTGTCCATTTTATATATTTTAGTTATATTTTTTAAGGTTAACATTGTTTTCCTCCTTTTTTAGTGTTTAGTTTAATACTGTATTTTTATTTTTATAGATTTTTTTATTATGAAACAAAATGGACTAGATAAGGCTAGTCCATTTTGCTTTCATTTTTTGCTGACTTAAATTAAATAGACTTGTTTTTTATTATTCTTGTGATCTTACTTTATATATTGCTATTAAGGTAATTACATCAAGAATTAAATCCACAATACCTGTTACTCTTTGGTTTACAAAGAATCCAACAATTGCTCCAACAAGTCCAAGTATTAATAATACCATTAACAATGTTCCTTTGCTTTTGTCATTGATTATTCTTCTTATAAGCCACCAAAACCATAAATAAACTAAAGCACTTGTTACTGCTGTAACTCCTACAAAGATTTTTGGATCTATTCCATTTGTTTGTCCTGCAATGGCTTGCATTGCCTCATTACTGCTTATAGAAATGAGCATAAAAACAATACCAAGAATTGCATATATCATATAAAGCCAACTCATTCCTTTTAGCCAACTTTTAGCTTTTTCCATGACCATATCCCCTTTCTCTTTAATTCGCTTATATTGTACTATAAAAGAAATAATTTGTCAATAATTTGTATTTTTTCTTTTATTTTGGGTGATTCATTTATTTTTTCCTATTTTGAACGCAGGCCATGGTTGCTCTAACCATCTCCATTTATTACATGGATAGTTGATTGTAAGTGGTCCATATATTTTTTGATATTCGTCTTTTAGTTCTTTACATTCTTTACAGTATTTTTTGTGAAGGCAAAGGGCTTTTTTGTCTTCTGGATGTGTGTCTAGATATAATGCTAGTTCTGTTATAGCGAAGTCTAAACTTCTGATTTCATCTGCCATTTCTCTTCTTATTTTTTCTTTTTCACAGCAGGTTTTATCTTCGTTTTCTTCTGCTGGCATATTTCCTTGCATCATCATTGCCATTGTGTTCATTCCTCTATCTTCTTCCGACATTTGTTACACCCCTCTCCTATTTTATTTGTTGCTTCTAAATATTCTATTTCTTTCATTGATTGTCCTGGACAGTATGGGCTTACTAGTTCTGGATAGATTGTTCCCATTTTTAGGCCTATATTTGGTTTGAATGTTTTATCCATATATTGGATTGGTACATAGCTTTGACCTAACATAGGGGTTTGTGGGAATACGTTTTCTTCTTCTCCAAATCCACATTCGCATTCGTCGTCATAGTCTGGACATTGACAGTATTCGTGTTGACATGCTTCTTCTAGCTTTTCTTTTTCGCATTTGTTGTCTTGGTTGTTGTTCATACAGCAATATCTTCTTATTCTACGATTGTACATTTTTTTTCCTCCTTTTCGTTTATATTACATAATATGAAAAAGAGTGAAAAAAAGTGATGCCTTAGCTGTCTTTTGGGACGGTGTTGTCAATGGGGAAGGAGCTGTCAATGGGGACGTGCTTAAATGAAAACGTGTCAATGGGGACGGGTTTAAATGACACACATTAAAAATGTGTGTCATTTAAGCCCGTCCCCATTGACACGTTTTCATTTAAGCACGTCCCCATTGACAGCTCCTTCCCCATTGACAACACCGTCCCAAAAGACAGCTAAGGCATCACTTTTCCTTAAGTTATTATTCTCTGATATAATTTCTCTTTTTATTGATTTAACCCATAAATAAGTTTCGTGTTATAATAATTAGAATTTTTTTCTAATTCATTTTTTACATAATTCAGACCATATTTTCCAATAAGTGTTTTTTCATTTGAAAATAAATTAGTTCCTAACCCTAATTTGTTTCCCTCTATCTTTACACCAAGACTTGCAAGTGTTGTAGGAAACATATCCATTGTTGAACCATATTTATATTTAGTATTTTCAGGAAAAACCGCAGGATTTATAATTATGTCTACTACAGTTCTTTCATAACCACTATCTCTTATTTCATTAAAAGTTTCAGGTTGCATACTTGTATGGTCACCACATATTATTATTGTTGTATTATCATAAAATTCCTGTTCCTGTATCCATTCAACAAACTGTTTAATCTTTTTAGACGAACAATTCAGTACATTAAAATACTGTTCTTCAAATTCTTCATCACATTCTTCACATTTAAATCCATCTGGGGCATGTGTATCAGCTGTTAGCATAGTAAAATTAAATGGCATTTCTTGTTCAGACATCAACATAATTTTTTCTTTTGCATATTCAAATAGGTCACTATCTGGAAATCCCCACCATACAAAGTCTCCAGCATCTTTTTTTTCTTCTTTTACAGCTTGATTAAAATCAAATATTTGGTAATTTCCATGTTCTTTAAATAGATGATCCCTTCCTCCAAATTCAACCCTTGAGCCTATTGCTAACATTTGATTATATCCATTTTTTTGAAGGATTTCTCCTAATCCCATAGCCCCTGGTAAAAAGCTTTTATAATCACCATAGGAATTGCGGTCTATTGGTATTTTTAGTGGTAATCCAAGCGTTTGTGCTGTCATGGCACCTGTCGTCCATGTTGCACCTGGTAATGCATACAATCCTTTAAAAGTATCTGAATTTGAAAATACTATATTCTCTTTTGCTAATTCCTCTAAATCTTCAATTAAGCTATCTTCAAAAGCTCCTCCATTTTCTTTTGAATAAAATGTTGCTTCCATTGACTCTAAGTATATATATATTAAGTTTCTTTTTTCTTCTGGAAACAATATGTTAACATCTTTTGTATTGATATATTCATTTTTTATTAATGTAGATTCAGATAATATTTGACGTACATATTGTATAAAATCAGTTTTTTGTATTGTATATGTAAAACTAATAATTAATACTATTAATGATGAAATCAATTTACCTATATATTTTTTGTCTATTCTACATTTTTTGTATACTGTTAATCTCTTTTCATTTACTCCCTTCATTCTTTTGGGATATATTTTTTTTACTCTTTTTTTAAAAATAAAGCATATTAGTGTAAAAGTTATAATAGTACATAAAAGTATATATGGGAGTGCATTTTGTGCATAATCATAATAATAATCTGTATTTGCATTTGTTAGTGGCACATTTATTTGAAACATTATTTCTTCTAGTCCAATATTTCCAAAATTTTTAAATATCCAGTTCATTGAAAATGCTAATGTATATGAAAACAATATTATTATGAAAACCAATACTTGTTTAATTATGTTTATTGTTTTTTTTATCATTTTTTTCAAACCTCTTATTTCAACATACTTCACAAACTTTATTATACTATTTTTTTGTTTAATAGTCAATAATTTTAGAGGTTTTAATTTACATAATTCAAGTGGTGCTACTTTATGATTATTACTCTGTTTTATTATCTACATCTGCTATAGCAGGTATTGCAATCATAATTGGTAATGCATACGCTAATACAAATACATATCTTAAACTAAATGCTACTGGAGTTGAAATCATAATTGTAATCCAAGTTAATATTGCTGGTAACAAAGAAATTATATACTTTGTTTTTCCGTTGATTATAAGAATAGCTATTATTAAAAGCATTATCCAAAACAATGTTCCACTGCCAATGTAAGTAGGCTCTTTAAAATATTTTTCAATTGAATGTCCAAAATATTTTTCAATTAAGTCAACTCTATGAATATTATAATCATTATTTGATTCTATTTTATCCCATATTATATAAGTATCTGCTAGCCCATACCAATTTTGCATATGTGTACTCCAAAAACCAAAAGTATTCATTAAATAAGCCTTGACATAGATACTAAAATTTGGAATTAGCATTTCTGCCCATACCTTAAAAAATTCTATTTTATTTTCATATAAAAAGTTTTTATTAAATTCAGGGTCCCATTTTACAGAATCAACAATCATCGGTTCATAAGTTTCCTTAAATTTTTCCTCTGGTAATAATTGATTTATAAATTCTTTTTGTTTTTCAGTAATTTTTCCATCATATGCAACTGATCTTGCTATTTGTTGTAATGGTATTGCTACAGCTTCTTCAAATGGTGAATTTATGTTTAGTTTTGAATATACGGGTCCCTGTATTAATGCAATAAGTATAATAGTAGCACCTAATATAATATTAAACTTTAATGTTTTTTTTCTGTATACTAGTAATAAAATAATATATATACAAAATATAATCAAAAATCCATTATTTCTAAAAAAAGCAATAAGTAAGGAAAGAATTGTAAATCTAAAAATTGTAAATTTATTTTTTAACACTTCGCCATTACTTTTAACTACATCAAATAATAATAAAATCATTAAAAATAAAAATGAACAAAATAGTGGATCTTTCCACATAATAATAGCATATCTAGCAAATATACTATTAGCTACAAAATATAACCAACTAAGTAAAATATAAATTAATTTAACATTTTTCTTTTTTAGCCATAGCATAGCATATCCTATTATTCCCGACATAATTATAAGCTGAGTAAATGAATATAAAGCTACACCTAAATTATAGTTGTTAAATGCTCTACCTATTCTCATAAAAAATCCTACATAGATTGAATATAATACCGGATGATGATTATTTAGTAGGCTGTAATTTAGCCCTTGTGCTATTGATGCTGTCGAATCCCCTAAAACTGATCCTGGTGCATACGTTAAAAAAAATGGTGACCAACAAGTAATTGTAATTATAGTAAAAATAGTCCAAAATAATAAATCATTTTTTAGGGTTGTTTTTTCTGTATTGTTAACTGTTAATATATTAATTTTTCTTGTTGCTATCATTATTCCTATATTTAAGCATACTATATAACTTATTATAAATACAAGTACAAGTTTTAATAAATCAGTTGCCTCAAATTCAAGAAATACATTCTTTATATATGAGTCTCCTACATCTCCAGTAAAAACTATTTTATTATCTAAAATAATAGCTATATCTATAAGAAAAGAAAAAATCCCTAAAACTATTGCAATTTTCTTACTTCTTAATAAATAACCATTTTTAATGATATTTTCTATAGCAATTATTAGAAAGAATGTGCATATAACTATATAAATAGGATTATTAGGAATATTGAACATACAGAATACTAATTTTGATACTATTGTGCTTATTAAAAAAACTATTATTGTTTGTAAATTTTTATTTCTCATAACTTTTATTTTCTCCTATTTAAATGCAAAATATTTACTTATAAAAAAGTTCAGTATTACTACTAAGACAGTTATTATTCCTTTACTAATAATATTAGGTATTGGAAATTTAAAAAGAATATATCCTCCTACAAATTCAACTATCATAGTAAAAGCTCTTCCAGCCATAAATTTTATGAATTCTTTTAATTTTTTATCTAATGTGTTTGCATTTGAATGAAATACCATATCTTTATTTGTTAAATATGCCAATATAACAGCTACAAATATAGCAATAATATTTGATACATTTTCATTCCATTTTAATATATTAGCCATTATATAAAAAGCGACAAAATTTACAATTGTTGTAAGCACTCCAAATAGAATATATAATATTACATCTTTTACCAGTAATTTTCTAATAATTCTTTTTATTTTATCCATATTTCTCTATGCTAGTATTGTTATACTTTCCTTTCTATTTTTTTAAGTTTTTAAACTTATCCTCATATTCATTTAATTTTATTTCAAAATCTTGTTTGCCTTTATTAACTATTGTTTGCAATACAAGTCCTCCAAAGAAAGATTGAATACCACATATAAAAAAGAATATACTTGCAACAAATGATGGCATTTTAGGTACTAAACCTGTTTGTACATAATCAATTAATACTGGTAATAAAAAAACTGTTCCTACTAAACATAAAAATACAGATAACCATGTAAAAAAAGAAAAAGGCTTGTAGTTTTTATATAATTTTACTATTGTTTTTATAACTTTAAACCCATCTGAATATGTATTCAATTTTGATTCACTTCCATCAGGCCTATCTCTATATTCAATTATTATATTTTCTACTCCCATATTTTTGTCTAGTGTATGAATTGTCATTTCTGTCTCTATTTCAAATCCTTTTGATAGTATTGGAAATGTTTTTACAAATTCATAGCTAAATGCTCTATATCCTGTCATTACATCTCTAATGTCACTCTTGTAAATCATATTTATTAGTTTTCTTACCAATACATTTCCTGTATTATGAAACGGTCTTTTATTCTCTGTAAAATATGTTGAAGAAAGTCTATCTCCTATAACCATATCAACATTTCTTTCTAATACAGCATTACACATTTCTCTTGCATATTCAGCAGGATATGTATCATCACCATCTGTCATTATATAACACTCTGCATCAATTTCACGAAACATAGTTCTAATAACGTTTCCTTTTCCTTGCTTTCTTTCATATCTAACTATTGCTCCAGCATCTTTAGCTATTTTGTCAGTTTCATCTTTAGAATTATTATCATATACATATATTGTTGCTTCTGGTAATGCACTCTTAAAATCCTCTACTACTTTTTTTATTGTTTTACTTTCATTATAACATGGTATCAATACTGCTATTTTATCCATTTCAACTTTTCCTTTCTCTTTTATTTTTAATGTTTCCCTTTGTTCTGTTTTTTCGTCCTTATAACAACTATTGCTACTAAAGCAATCACTATACTTAAAGCTGTATAAATTATTATATTATTGTTTCTTTTGTCCTCTTCTGTTTGCACATTTTCTGTATTAGGATTTTCTAAGTTATTTGAATTGATGTTTTCTATGTCTGTATTTTTTTCACTATTTTCTTTTGAAATTGTTTCATCATTTCCTATTTTAATTATATATGTTCTTACAGTTCCTGACTCCGCAGTTACGTCTATTCTATATTCTTCTTTTCCTTGTTCTATTTTTAAGGTGCCTATTCCCTCAACTTTTGCTTTGTCATCATCTGTTTTTGCCTTAATTGTTATTTCTTCTGACTTTATTTTTTCTCTAACGATATATTCTAATGTTTGTTTATCAAAGTTAGGGGTAAGCTCATACCCCTCAACTTCTAAATATTCTAAATAATTATTTGTTGATTTACCGATAGATGGTTCTTCTTTTTTTTGTTCTTCTATTAATTTATTTGTATCTTCTGCTGCTTGTTCATCACTATAATCAGCAAAAGCTGCAAATACTTTGCAAAAGTAGTTTATGCTTGATATATTTATAATTACTAAAAATAGAATTAACAATTTTTGAAATATTTTCATTTTTATACTTCCTTAGTTTATATTATTATCTTGTTAAAAACTTTGACGGCATAAATGCTTGTCTACCATCATTTAGTTGTATTCTAAGCCAATCAAATCCATCTATATTGTTATATGTACCTTGATTAATTACAGTAACACTCGTTCCATCTGACAATGCTGTTATTTTGTCCAAACGTGTACTAGGTCCTACTCTAACATTACATCCAATTCCATCAGCTGTTTTTACTTTTGCTGTGTAATTACAGTTTGTTACATCTGCCACTTGTTTTAAGTAAGTACCAGACATATAGCCTATGGTTCCATCTGTCATTATTACTTTTTGCCAATTACTATTTATTCCTCTTTGTACTGATAATACAATTTCTCCCTGTGCAACTGTTCTTAATTTTTCTGAATTTGTATCAGCCTCTTTTCTAAGTCTTAATCCTCCATTGGCAGTTATTTGTACATTAATAGGTGATGTTTCAGAATTATTTGTTGGTAGTTGTGAACCTTTGTTATCTATATTATCAATATTTTCATACAGTGGTATAACAAATGTAAATCCTGAATCAATTTTTCCTGTATTTACATACATTCCCCTTAATGTTCTAGCTTCACTGTATGCTGCCATTAGATTTTGCATATATTGATGTTGATATAATGGCGTTCCATTTTGTTTATCAATATCAAATTTATTTTGATATAGAGTATTTTGGTAATTCTCTAACCAATTATCCTTGCAGAAAGATATTCCTCCTTCTAATGCTTTTTGCATCGTATCCCATCCATATGCCTTTGCTTTTGCTAATGCATTATTATATATTGCAGTTTTTCCATTTCCTGAAGCACCTATATTAAATGGATTATAATACGTCTTTCCATCTCCTCCATTCATTCCTGTTCCTATTGTTGTTCCTTTAGTTCCTTGCTCCTGAATAACTCTTGCAATTATGTAGTATGGATTTACATTTTGATTTTTGCATGCATTATCAATTGCTGCTGCATAATTTGCTAAAAATGTATTCGAGACTTTTTGTTGTATTCCTTCTAATGTGCAAATTCCTTGCAAATATTCATTTAGTTTTTGGAATTGGAATACATTTGTATCATCTAAAAAATTACGTGGATCCATATAGTATGCTATTGCTTTTTCAGAAGCACAATACCAGCCGCTATCATAAAGCTTTGTTCCACATATTGGACAAACCCATTCTCCTGAATAAGATGAAGGCACCAAGTTTCTTGAATGAACTGCATATTCTCCCTTTATTGCTTCATCAAATGTAAGTCCTGTATATAATAGTTCGAAGTTCCATTCAGGATGTAAATTAATTAACCCTTCTATTTTTTCCTTATATCCCGGATATTTTGAAATATCTATTGTGTTTACAATAGCAGATGGTTTTATAAATTTAAATTTTTGAGCATTTGTTCCATTTCCATCATATACTTGTATATTGTTGCCATTGTATGCCATTCCAGCTCCTAAATCTAAATATAACTGGTTGCATTTTGATATTATTGAATACGTGTCATCTGAATTTTTTTGTATTATCCATTTTTGAGCATCTGTATTGTTGTATTCATACTGCCATACATTGGTTCCAGCTTTTTTTAATCCACAATATACATCTAATACTTTGTTTGAGCATTGTGCTGTTATTACGTAATAGCCATCAATATATTCTACTTTAAATTTTTGGCTGGTTGTTGAATTTTTTTCATATATCTGAACATTAGCCTCATTTTCTTTCGAACCTCCACTAACATCTAATACATAATTGCTTGATACTGCTGTTTCTATTATATATGTTCCATCTTCTATTGTTTTGTGACTTTCAATTTGTTTTTGTTCTTCTTTTATTGGTTCCACACTAATATTGTTGTTTTCTCTTTTTTCTTCTTTTTCTATTTTTTCTGTATCTTCACTTTGGTCATTGTCTTCAACATTTTCAAGAATAAACTTCTGAGCTTTTGTTCCATTTCCATTATATACCTGTATATTGCTTCCATTTTGTGCTAAGCCACAATCTACATCTAGACATAATCCATTACATTTTGATATTATTGAATATGTGTTATCTGAATTTTTTTGTATTATCCATTTTTGGGCATCCGAGTTATTAAATTCATATTGCCATACATTAGTTCCTGCAGTTTTTTGTGCTGCATATACATCTAATACTTTATTTGAACCAATTGATGTTATTTTGTAATATCTATTATCTATCTTTTCTATTTTCCATTTTTGGGCATTTGTGTCATTTCTTTCATATAATTGCACATTAGCACCATCGGTTTTTGCCCCCCCATTTACATCTAATACATAATCTTGGTTTAATGCTGATTTTATTATATACGTCTCTTCAGCTATGTCTGCTGAAATCGTATTTTTTGAATTTAATGACTCTATATAGTATTTTTGTGCTTTTGTTCCGTTTCCATCATATACTTGTATGTTTCCTCCATTTTGTGCTATTCCACAATCAAGATCTAAACATAATCCATTACATTTCGATATAATTGAATATGTGTTATCAGCATTTTTCTGTATAGTCCATTTTTGAGCATCCGAGTTATTAAATTCATATTGCCATACATTAGTTCCTGCAGTTTTTTGTGCTGCATATACATCTAATACTTTATTTGAACCAACTGATGTTATTTTGTAATATCTATTATCTATCTTTTCTATTTTCCATTTTTGGGCGTTTGTATCATTTCTTTCATATAATTGCACATTGGCTTCATTTGCTTTAGATCCACCGTCTACATCTAACACATAGTCTTGATTCACTGATGATTTTATGATATATACTCCTTCTTCTATGTCTTGTGTGCTTATATTTTCTCCTGCAAAAGAAATAATAGCATTAATACTAAGTATTTGAAATAAAACAAATACTATTAATGCTATTATTGACTTTGTTTTTATATTATCTTTCATTTGTATTTCCCTCCTTCTTTTGGTACAATCATATTTTATCATATAATGTAGAAAAAGGGAATACTTTTTTTATGGATATTTTAGGTAAATTAATAATTTTTATAGCATATATTCATATCAACTACTGTATTTATACCAGGTATCCATCCAGAGCTTGTATATTGCCACATATCATATTTATTTCTATAATCTGTTTGTTTATCACTACTACCTGTATAATGAGCAACCCAAATATCATATCCTCCTAATTGTGATAAATCTAAATCATTATAAAACCAATATTTACTTGCATAAATTCCTGGTATATATCCAGCATTGCGTATTGTATCACAAAATGCCCTACATACGGCTGTTCTTGTGTATCTATCTAAGTTATCAGCTCTTCCTGGATTATCTGCTGCTGCTGTAGACCTTTCTGTATCTATGTATATTGGATATTTTAAATACAATCCATATTGCTTTGCTAAATTTATAACATAGTTTGCCTCTTCAACTGCTTCTTGTGTATTAACTGCTTGCGTATAAAAATATAAACCAATATCTACTTTATTTTCTTTTATTCCTGCAATATTTTCTTCAAAGTTGCTATCTGTTACTATTTTTCCTGTTCTGTATCCTCTATATCCTGTTCTTATTATTGCATAATCTACATTTCCAAATCGTTTTACTATTTGCCAATTAATGTCACCATTGTAACTACTAACATCTATACCTCTTCTGTTTAATAGTGTATTAAATTTAAACATTTGTGCTATAGAAGTATTTCCCTTATAAACATGTACATTAGTTCCGTTAGCAGTTCCATTTCCTACAACATCTAAATAAAATCCTATGGCTTTATTTTTTATTTTGTAATAACCATTTCCTGCAATTTCTATACTCCACTGCTGATTATCTTCATTTTTATCTGATGCTTGTACAACATTATTATTACCTAATGCAGTTAAAACTTTATTAGAATGTCTTGCGATAATTTTATAATAAATGCCATCTATATTTTCAAATGAATACACTTGTTGATTTACATTATCTTGAGTCCATATTTGTAAATTTGCATTTTCACTATTTGAACCACCATCAATGTCTAAACATTTATTTTCATCTTTTTTTATTGATACTTTATAATAATTTTCTTCGATTACAAGAGCTGGCTCAAAAATAAATTTTTGAGCTTTGCTTTCATTGCCTTCATATATTTGAACATTAGTACCATTCGTAGTTTTTCCTCCACTAATGTCTAAATATAAATTTGAATTCAATGCAACTATGTAATAGCTTCCATTATCTGCTTTTTGAATCGCCCATCTTTGAGCTATAGTATTATTGCCCTGATACTGCATTACATTTGTTCCATCTGTTTTTCCATTTCCGCACACATCTATATATTTTCCTGAATTAACTGATTGTATTGTATAATACTTTTCGCCATTGTTGTAAGTTACTTTATATTTTTGTTGTTGGACATATGCTCTATCCCATATTTGAAGATTTGCACTATTATTAAAACTTCCACCTGATATATCTAAAACTTTATTATTGTTTAGCATTGAACTTATGGTATAATAACCATCTTCTATAGTTTTTTCACTATTTAGTTCATTTTCTAGTTTTAGAAATTTAAATTTTTGAGCGTTTGTGTTATTACCTTCATACATTTGTAATTTTGTTCCATTTTCTGCTCTACCTCCTGGAACATCTAAATATAACGCATTGCATCTTGAAATTAAATAATAATAATCATTTTCTGCTTTTTTTATAATCCACTGTTGCATATTGGAACCATTTTCATCATTTTGTTGTATTTGTGCTCCATTTGAATGTGATCCATTTACTACCTCTAATGCTTTTTCTGATTTTAATGATTGAATTTTATAATACCCATCACCTATGTATGCAACTTTAAAACCTTGGCTTTTATTTATAACTCCTAGTTTTTTAGCAATTTGAATTTTTTTGTTATTTGCTGTTGATTGACCTTCCATTTCTATAACTTTATCATTATTGCATTTTGGTACTATATTGTAAATTCCATCATCTATTGTTTGTTCCCCAACATTTACTTCTGCTTTAAGAAATTTGAATTTTTGTGCTTTTGTACCATTACCTTCATATGTTTGCACATTTGTTCCATTTTCTGTTCTAGCTCCACTAATATCTAAATATAATTCATTACATTTTGATATTATACTATAATATCCATCTTCTGTTTTCTTTAAAACCCATCTTTGAGCATCTGTATTATTACTTTCATATTGTGCAACATTTGTTCCATTATCTTGTCCTGCAGCAGAAACATCTAATACTTTTCCTGAATGGATTGCTGTAATAATATATGCCTTTTTGCTAGAATCATAAGAAATATTAAATTTTTGATATTCTTTGTCAATTTTATCCCATATATTTACATTAGAGTTATTTTCATAGTTGCCATTACCTACTCGTAATACCTTGTTTTTTGATAATGCAGAACAGATATAATAGTCTCCTTCTTGTAAAATATTTTCACATTGTAATTTTTCAACTTTATTAAGCATAAATTTTTGTGCATTAGTACCATTTTGTTCAAATATCTGTATATTTGAACCATCTTGAATATTTCCGCCATAAGATATCTAAACATTTATTAGTATTTTTTGAAATTATGTTATAATTTTGACTGTCTATCTTCTTTATTTCCCATTGTTGTGCTAAAGTACCATTATACTCATATAATTGAACATTCGTATAGTTTTCTTTTCTTCCGGCATTCAATATCTAGCACTTTATTTCCTTGTAGTGCTTTTATAATATATGCCTTTTTTTCTTTATCATATATAATATAAAATTTTTGTTTTTTTAAATGTTTATTCGTCCCTATATTTATATTTGTTCCATTGCTATATGTAGTATTAGAAATATTTATTATTTTACTATTGTCCACACTTGAGCAAATTTCATATATTCCATCTTCTATCGTTTTTTCTTCATTTTTTTGTTCAGCTAGCTTTTTATGTTCATCAATACTATCTTCACTTTCTTGATTCTCTGTTTCTTTTTGTTCATTATTATTAGTTTCTTCTTTTAACATTTCTTTTCTGTCTAAATTAACAAGTTCATCACTGTTTACATTATTAAGACTATTCTCTATAGCTTCTTTCTTTTCTGTAGAACTTTCTTGGTTTAATTTAGTAGTTTCATCTATTTTTTCTTGTTCTTTATTCTCTATATTTGTTTCTTTTGATTCAACGTTAGTTGCTAAACTTATTGGTGCTATTAAAAGTGAAATAATTAATACAATAATAGCAAAAGTGAACACTTTATTTTTCATATATTTTTTCTCCTTCTATGCATCTTTATTATTATTCTCTTTTATTGTTAGGCACATTGCTGAAAGTACTGCGAATACACTTACAGCTTGAATTCTATATGTAAACCAAAAATGTATTGATGAATGTCCTGCAAATATAATATACCACAAATATGGTACTATTGCAATGAGTAATAATGGTAATACTACCTTAATTTTGCTAATGTTTTTTCTAAAAAATGCAAATAGCCCAATCCAAATAACAAATGCAACTCCCATAATATATTTTGCTATTGGAACAAAGAAACAATTGAAATTTCTTTTTAACATTTCTATTCTTGTTACAGGATACTGTTCATTTCCATTTACTCTAAATACAAAAGCATCTAACGCAATTTCAATTGCATTTTTATGTAATACAATTGATGCTACTATCCATTTAGTAACAAATAATGTTCCATATCCTAATCCCCATAACATTCCATATTCAATGGTTTTTATTATTAATGAAGATAACTTTGTGTCTTTTTTATTTTCAAGTAATAGAGTTAATACTAGTGGTAATCCAAGCGTTACTAACGGATATGTTAATAAGTCAAAGTAAGTAGATAATGCTCCTATTACAAAAAATAAATATGGTAATAATTTTTCCTTTTTCATGCTTTCCATTATGCATACTGAGATAATTGAAAGCAACGTAATAATAAACATTGCACTAAATTGTAATGACATTGGTATTATAATTACATACATAAATGAAATAGTTATTGAAAAACAAATTATGTATCGTATTCCTAATCTTTTTCCAATAACATAAATTGCTATACCTAAAAGTGTTGTTATAACTATCATCAAAATATATCGTATTTCTGTATAATTAAAAAACAGTAATAATGGCCTTAGCATTACCTGAATTCCATGCCAATATCTTGAATATTCATGATTATTAAAATCATCTGATTGAACTGTTGTATTTAAAGCTTCAACCATTGATGGTTCTTCATAAAATGAACATTCCATTGCTTTTGAAAGTGTTCCCTCATTTTCAAACATTTCTTTATTTAGTGCAATATTTAACATTAGGGCATCAGTATGTGTATCTAGAAGAGCGCCTTCTTGACTAAAAAATGGTATATACCCAATTCCTTCATCTTTTAATTGTTTAACTGACTCTGCTACATGTCCTCTTATTCTTTCATTTGGTAATTTAAAGCTCACATATATAAGCACAATAAAAGACACAGCTAGTACTATATATAATAATATAAATGACATTATTTTTTTAAGAAGTTTTGGCATTTATACTTTCCTCCAATTCATTATTATTAATCCTAATATAATAATGCTTGCACCTATGATTCCTTGAATTGATATATTTTCTTTAAACACTACTTTTGAAGCAATCAAGGTTAAAATTTGTACAATACCTGTACATAGTGGAGTTATGTAGCTTAAGTCAAACATAACAACCATTCTTGTATATACAAAAAAACTTCCTATATAACATATAAAGCCTATAAGACTTATAGGGCTTATTCCAAAATTTATATTTCCATTTTCCATTGCAAAAGATCCAGTATTTCCTCCAAGCTTCATTAAGATTAGTCCTGACATAGTAAGTGCCAAATATATTCCAATTATTAAAAACTGCATTTTAAAATTACTCCCTTTATCTATTTTTTCCATTAATATCTCCTTTTTACCATTTAATATCAATCTTTAATTTATTAATCATAAAGTTATATGATGCCATAAATGGTCTAAATAATCCACATACATATATTTTTTTCATAATAGCTACTTTTGTATTGCATTTGTGCTTGATGCAATACGAAACGTTTAAATATTTTGATTTTCTCCAACTTGGAAAATTAGTATTTAAGTATTCTTTATTTTTTCTTAGTTCTTCTTTAAAGTTACTTGTTTTATCTGCTGAAATTCTAAACATTAATGAAATACCAAAATGTAAAAATGCCATTGAATCTATAACAGGAATGAGTTTTTTTCCATTTTCGTCATTTTCATATATTTCTTTAATCTTTAGCATTGCGTTTTGAGTTGCTTGTATTTGTTCTTTTTTTATTGTTGCCATTATTGAATCTTGCCTTACCATATAATAGTAAAGACTATCTTTTATAAAGCTAATTTTTTTAGTGTTTAAATAAGCTAATAATAGAAACATCATATCGTCAAAAACTCTAGGTGGATTTTCTAGATTTTTCATATTCTTTAGTACTTCTGCTTTATACAACTTATTCCATAGAGCTGTATTAATAGAAATTATATCTTCTGGGTTTTTATCCATATCTATTACTTTTCCTTCAAATTGTGTCATTTCTGTTGAATATACATGCCCAGTGTCTACGTCCATTCTATCAAATCCGCAAACAGATATATCTGCATCACTATCCTTAGCAGCTTTATACAGTTTTTCTGCATAGTCTAATGCTATATAATCATCAGAATCTGTAAAACCGATATATTCTCCTTTTGCTTTTTCAATTCCATCAAATCTACCTTTCCATACTCCTTCGTTCTGTTTATCTATAATCACTATATTCTTATCAGGATATTTTTCTTTATATTCTTTAAGTATATTTAGGCAATTATCTGGTGAGCCATCATTAATGCAAATAATTTCAACACCATCGAGTGTTTGATTTATAAGAGAATCCATACTTCTATTCAAATATTTTTCTACTTTATACACTGGTACAATAATACTAACTTTTATTTTTTTTTCCATTTTTTTCTCCCTTTATATTATTTTTTCATTTCTTAGCGTGTTTAAAGCTTCTTCTATAACCTTGTCCATATCGTAATATTTATAAGTTCCTAATCTTCCACCAAAAATTATATTACTATCTTTTTTAGCTTGTTGGTTATATTTTATATATAAGTTGTTGTTTTTTTCGTTGTTTATAGGATAATATGGTTCTTTTGTATCGTCCCATGTAATAGGATATTCTTTTGTAATTATTGTATGATTTTGTGTCTCTTCATTTTCTTCATTTCCAAGGCTTTTTCCATATTCAAAATGCTTATGTTCTATAATTCTTGTATATGGTGTTTCAAAATCGGTGTAGTTTATGACTGCATTACCTTGATAATTATTTATATTTATCTCTTCTGTTTCAAATTTTAAACTTCTATATTCTAATTTTCCAAACCTATAATCATAATATTTATCTATTGGACCTGTAAATACTATTTTTTTTGCAATTTTTTCTAATTCTTTCTTATGTTCAAAGTAATCATAGTTTAACCAAACCTCAACATCTTTAAGCATTTTTTCAATTATACATGTATATCCTCCAATTGGAATGCCTTGATATTTGCAATTAAAATAATTATTGTCATATATTAATCTAACAGGTAATCTTTTAATTATAAAATTAGGCAATTCACTACACTTTTTTCCCCATTGTTTCTCTGTATAACCTTTTATTAGTTTTTCATAAATTGTTGTTCCTACTAAGCTAATTGCTTGTTCTTCTAAATTTTTAGGCTCTTTTATTCTAGCTTCTGCTTTTTCTTCTTCTATTTTTCTTCTAGCCTCTTCCGGAGTAATTACCCCCCAAAGTCTATTAAATGTATTCATATTAAATGGTAAATTATATAATTCATTTTTATAATTTGCTACTGGTGAATTTGTATATCTGTTAAACTCACTAAACTGGTTTATATAATCCCATATTTCTTTATTGTTTGTATGAAATATATGAGCTCCATATTTATGTACATTTATTCCATGAATTTTTTCAGTATATATATTTCCACCTATGTTGTTTCTTTTTTCAATTAATAAACATTTCTTTCCTTTTTTTGTTGCTTCATATGCAAATATAGAACCAAACAATCCACTTCCAACAATTAAGTAATCATATTTTTCCATTTTATTCCTCCTTGTGTTTTTTATTTTCATCATATTCTTTTAATGCAATATAATGATCTAGGTCTTTTATTTTTTCATTTAAAGTAGATATTCTTATATTATCCATAAAAGTTTGTATAAGTAAGAAAAATATTACTACTAGAAAAACAAAATTAACCGGTGCCATAAAACCTAGTTTTGCAGATATCCATTCAACAGCATTGTAGAAAATGCTCATTAATATAAGGATTATACTTCCAATTAGCCAAACTACTGAACTTTCAATTTTTAATTTTGCTTGTTTTATTCTTGTCACGCATAAAAAACATGAAAACAGAGAAGCAATTATTAATATTATTCTTAGTGTTAATGTCATATATTTTTCCTCCTTTTATTTATTTTTTCTTGTAATAGCTCTTATAAAAATAATTGAAAAAAACATATTTGTCATATATTGCATAGATTTTATTGGGTTTAAATAGCTTTCTCCGAATTCTCTTTCTTTCATTTCTACTTGTACTTCTTCTACTTTCATCTGTTTTTTTATCATATAAACCATAGTATCTGGTTCTGGTGATAAACTTGCATTGTCAACAAACATTTTTATAGCTTTTTTATTGTAAGCTCTCATTCCAGAAGTTGGATCTTTAATTGTTTTTCCTGTTACCATTTTAATTGCAATACTAATTAAATTACTTCCTAGCATTCTCATTGTTTTTGGCTTTTTTTCAGTTACGAATCTTGATCCTATTGCTATATCGCACTTATTTTCTTCTATCTTTTTTACTAAATCTTTAATATACTTTGCTTGGTGTTGTCCATCTCCATCAAATTGAATTGCTATATCATAATCATTTTTAGCTGCATATTTCATTCCTATTTGTATTGCACTTGTTAGACCATAATTAATCGGTAATGAAATAAAGTTGAAATTATTTTTTTCACATACTTCTTTTGTATTATCTTTAGAGCAATCATTAATTATAATATAGTCAAATTCTGTGTTATTTTTAATATCGTTAATTGTTTTTTCAATATTTAATTCCTCATTGTATGCAGGTACTATTATTAATACTTTCATATATCCTCCTAATTACTTTACTATAATATTTTGTAAAATGCTTATTCCAATAAATATTGTACTTACGATTGCAATATTTATATTTCTATTTTCTTTATTCATATATTTTACTTTGTTATTTGATACACATATAAGTACTAATGGTAAAACTGGTAATATATATCTAGTTTGGTAACCTGCCACATGCATTGTTCCCACTTCAGTAAATGATAAATACAGTACCATACTTGTCATTAAATATACCATAAAAAATGAAATTGTCATAATTAGCTTGTCCTTTATTTTTAAATTCTTGTCATCTTCCGTAAGTGACACATATAAAATAAATAGTGCTAATGGCATAAATAAACATTGAGCATCATTTGTAAAAAATACATTTTGGTGTAATAGTAGCCACCAATTAAAATTTAAAATTGTTTCTTTTATTTGCGTTAAAATTAGTTTTATATCAAATATTGGATGATATAATAATACATTTAATTGTTCTGTAGGATTAATAGTTCCTTGGGCTCTTGTGTCACTTATTATATATGTTTTTTTCACCATTATAACTGCTATGATAAAAATTATTACAGAAACAATAGTGGCAAATATCATCCATGGTATGTATTTTCTATTGCTTTTTATTGTTTTTATTATAGGTAACATTAAGAAAATTCCTGCTACTAATATATAAGCCATAGATTTAGCAAATAGTGTTAGTCCAAAAATAAGTGTTAATTTAATAAAGTCTTTTAAGCTTATAGTTTCTTTTTCTTCTTTCAGCTTTAAACAGTATGCAATTAAAATTGAAACCATTCCTATGCAATATCCATCTATTGAATATGTTCCTGCTAATAATAAAGCCATTGGCATCATAAAAACTACAGCAAATATATTTTTCTTATAAGGTAATAGCTTAATTGCTATACATATTAATATACAATACTCAATTAAGTTAAATATTCTTCCTAAGATATATAAATCAATTATACTACCGCCTAATACTTTAGCAATAAAAATTCCTGTTGCAGAAAATAAATATGGAACAAAATTATATATTGCTGGTGTTGATGGTGTGTCTTCCATGTTGACATCATCTGTTAATTCTGGTATGTATCTCTCACTAAAGAATTCATCAATATTGGTATATCTTGTAAGTTGAGGCAAATCATTTACTTTTTTATCTGTGATTGGATGATTCTTATAATCAAAGTTTCCTGAAGCAATGTTAAAAGCTGTCATAAAGTGTTTTTTCTCATCTATAGCATGATTATAATTAGCTGATATGCTAAATACTATTCCAACAGAAAATGTAATTACAATAACATTTTTGATAATATTATTTGAAACATTTAATACAAATACTCCTGACATTAATATAGTAATAATTCCTATAGACATAGCTCTAATAATTATAGGATTTTTTAATATAATATATAAAGCTACAATTGTTATTATAACACTACAGCTTAAATATAAATATATTAATATTCTTTTTAGTTTATATTCTAATGATTTTTCTGTATCATTATTGAATGATTTTCTTTTAATAAAAAGTATTAAAAGAAATCCCAAAAATACTAAGAATCTACATAAAGAAAAGTTATAATTTATGTCATCTTTATTTCCATTTAAAAAGTTTATGACATTCGCTGAGTTACAATATCCTATTTCAAAAACTACAAATGCCATTATATATAAAATGAATGTAGTTACTTGTATGAATTTCTTATTTAATATATTTTTTATAATCATTTTTAAGTTTCTTTCCCCTTAATTATTTATCATCTACACATTCTGCTTTTATTGCATATTGGTCATTGTCTAATCTTAAATTTTTGTTATAGTAAGGATCTCCTTTATCTAAAAAACATTTCCATCTTTCATCAAATCTATCAATTTCTGATTTAAATCTTATTTGTTTTTCTGGAGTATCTTCAAATCCTCTGCTCTTTGATTCATAGTGAGTAAATTGAACATATGGATCATATACTATTAATTTTCCTTTTTCTCTTATTTTTAAACAAAAGTCTACATCATTAAATGCTACTTTAAAACCTTCGTCCATATATCCAACTTCATCATAGATAGATTTCTTGGTCATTATACAAGCTGCTGTAACAGCACTTAAATTTTGTATCATTGCATCTTTAGAAAAATATCCATGTCTTTCTCTAGGAAGATTTTTAAATACATGTCCAGCTATTCCACCTATTCCTATGATAATTCCAGCATGTTGAATAGTATTGTCTGGATAAAATAGTTCTACTCCTACTGCTCCAACGTCTTCTCTTTGAGCAAATCCAAGCATTTCTTCTATCCAATTTGGTGTTAACAACTTTGTATCATTATTTAATTGAATTATGTATTCTCCTTGTGAATTTTGTACTCCAAAGTTTATTATTTTAGAATAATTAAATCCTTTTTCTGGATAATATACTACTTTTATGTTATCAATATTATCTATTTCTTTATAGTATTCAAATGTTTCATTTTCTTCACTATTATTTTCTACAACTATTATTTCATAATTCTTATAGGTTGTAAGCTTTTTTATGGATTTTAAACATACTCTTAGTGTTGAAATGTAATCTTTATTCGGAATAACTATAGAAACCTTTGGATTACCTATTACTTCATAGTCAATTTTATATGTTCCTAATGTATTTCCATGTTTTACTTTTCCCTTTAAATTCAGTCTATCTATATGATCTTGTAAAGCTTTAATTCCCGCATCATATGCATACGGTTTAGCTGTTCCACCAGATTTAGAAGTTGATTTTTCATGTACTCTCCAATGATACAGTATTTTAGAAATATGTGCTATTTTATTTGTTGTTTCACTCATTCTCAAAAATAAGTCATAATCTTGTGCACCATCATATTCACTTCTAAATCCACCCAGCTTGTCCATTAATCCTTTTTTCAAAATACTAAAATGACAAATGTAGTTGTTTGCCCTTAATGTGTCCGGAGCAAAATCTGATTTAAAATATGGATTATATCTTCTTCCATCAATTTTTTCAAATTTGTCTTCATCTGAGTATATAAAATCTACATCTGGATTCTCATTTATATATTTTACAACTTCATATAATGCAAATTCAGCCAATAAGTCGTCATGATCTAATAATGCTATAAACTGCCCCGTTGTCATATTCAATGCTTCGTTTGTATTTTGAGCTATACCTTTATTTTCATTTAAAAACTTATATTTTATTCTTTGGTCTTTATTGCATATTTGTTCTATCTTTTCATTTTTTTCTGGACTTCCATCTGCTAAGCATAATTCCCAATTAGAATATGTTTGATTTATTAAGCAGTTTATAAGTTCTTCAAAAAAGTTTACAGGTGTATTATACATTGGTACAATTACACTTATTTTTGGCATAAACTGAAATTGAGTATTTTTTTGTTTAAGTAGTTCTTCTTCATTAGGTTCGTTTTTTGCTATCCAAATTTGATAAATATCATCTTGCGATGTTGAGAATTCTCCATTAATTAAGTATATTTTTAATTCTTTTAATGCATAATTCCATCCCTTTTCATTTGCCTTTTGTTTTATCTTTCTTAAAAATTTTATATTAAACATGCTCTGTATAAATCTATTTGCTATTCTTAGAATTGTTCTGATTTTTCCACCTTCCGGGAATAGCTTATCTCTTATTCTTTTTTTCTCCGTCATTTTGCATTCCTTTCTTTATTTTAATGTCCTTCTAATTTTTCTTACAGGTTCCATCATTTTCCAACTTCTTGAATTTTTTATTCCTCTCAATTCATCTTCTAGTTCAGAAATTCTGTGTTTTAACTCTTCTATTTTTTTCATGTTTTTTTCTACTTTTTCTTTTTCTAAACTATATATATTTCTATAATGAATTTTAGAATCATATATATTTTTTACAGTAGTTCTGTTTTCTGCATGTGCTTGCCAAATTATAGGATCCTTTATTGTATCTTGTATTTTTTCTTCTAAAACTTGGAATAAATCAATAAATTGGGTTAATTTTAATTTTTCAAAAATATTGTCTTTATCTACTTTCGATGAAGATACTGCCAAATACTCTATAGCTCTATATGCAATAAATTGAACTGGAAGATTATATTCTATCCATTCTTGATCATAAAAGAAAAATTCACCCTTTTCATAGAAACAGTTTTGGAAAATTAAATCAAAAAAGCCATATTTAGTGTAGTCAAATTTGTTTTCTGTTTCTTTATCAACTTCAATTCCATATTTTTCAAAAACAGTTTGTCCTTCTTTTTTATATGGAAGTAGTTTCTCATTTATTGTAAATATAAACTTTTCAATAAATTTGATAGCTTCTTCTTCATTATTTTCAAATTTATCAATTAAAATTTTGTCAAATTGTTTATTTTCACTCATAATTTTACTGTATATAATGTTTTCTTGATAAGTATCTAGTAAATTAATATTAATCTTTCTTAAAATATCTATATTATTTTTTATATTGTTAAAGTGTTGCTTACTTTCTATATTTGCTTTTTTATAAGCTTGAGTATCTGTTACTATAGTTTTTATTCTATATTCCTCTTTTCTTGAATTGTTAAAAGAAACAAATTCAATTCCATTTTCTTCATTATTTATTTCTACTAAAAATGAATTTGCAAAAAACGGAAAAAGATTAGGATCTTCATTAATTATTTCTTTGTATTTTTTTATTTCATCTGTTGTAAGTATTTCATCTTCATTAAAAATAGTCAAGTCTCTCGTTATTGATTCTTTATCTGGTAGTTGTTTGTCTGTAAAAATCACATTCGGTAAATTACAATTTGGTAAAGGATAATAATATTTAAACTTACTTATATTTAAAGATTTTAAAATTTTTTCTATTTCTTTTTTACTATAGTAACTATGTTCTTTTTTTATACTATTATAATTTTGATTTTCTAATCCATATTTATTGTTAGCAGAAAACAATATTACTCCATTTTGTTTTAAATGCATTCTAGAAAACTGTATAGCTTTTTCTAAAAGATTTTTTTCTTTGTCAATATTACCTATAAAAATCAAATCATATTTATCTAGTTTTTCTTTGCTTTTCAAATCTTTAATTTTTGTTATGTTTAATTTCTTACGGTTTTGTTGTTCATTAAATACATCTATGTCACTATTAATAATTAGCATATCTGTATGTTTTTCTGTTGGATACCAACTAATAATGTTATTCCTTATTTTCTTTAGTTTATTATCATCTATTTTAATACTGTTTTTTTGTTCTGTGTTAATACTGTTTTTTATTTTATAATGTTCCTTATAAAAGTTTAACATAGATTCATCTATTTTTATTAATTCTTGATTTTCTAAATTTACATTTGTTTCAATTTCATTGCATGAAGCTTCTATAAAAAATGAATTAGCAAAAAAATCAAACTTTTTATTTTTTATAATTTCTTTGTAAGCTTCTTTTTCATCATATTGAACTTCTGCATTTTCATCAGATAAATATGGTGAATATTCTTTTATTGAGTCTTGTGTTGGTAAATATTCATCTGAAAAAATTATATTAGGCAATTTATAATCAGGCATTGGATAATAAAATTTTGTGTATTTAAAACCACTTTGTTTTAGAATTTGTTTTAATTCTTCTTTTCCAAATGTTCTTATTCCATTTTTGTTCTCATATCCTAAAATTCCATCATATTTTTTTCCTGTGTGGTCCTCAGCTACTCCCGAAAAATATTTCATTCCAAATTGATTTTCAATTGCAATTAATAATTTTCCATCTTCTTTTAATAAGCTTTTTATATAATCTAAGAAATCTTTATATGGTTGTTCTGTAGAAGTATATAAAGAAGCATATTCTAGAACTCCAATTAACGTAATATAATCAAATTTTTTTTCAAATTTTATGTCATTAAAATTTCCCACTATTATTTCTAGATTTTTTTTGTTTTTACATCTTTCTTCAATTGCTGAAGCTCTTTGTTTTGATAGTTCAACTGCAGTAACACTCTTGGCTTTGTCGCACAAAATCCCAGTTATTGCACCCATCCCTGCACCAATTTCTAAAACATCACTATTTTTCTTAAATGGATACCAATTTAAAATGTTTTTTCTAATAGGCGTAATATGATAAAATACTGGCCAACTAATGTCATTTTCAAATATTTCTTTATATCCTTCTTCTCCATAAACTTTTAAATAATCTATTATATCTTTTTCGATTTCTCCATCACAATAAGTATCTTCACCTGTATAAAAATCATAATTAACTTTCATATTTACTCCTTAATTTTTAACAAATAATTAATTTCATTTTCAGCACTGATATTATATTTTATATTATCATTTAATTTTAATTTTTTAGGTATAATAATCCAATTTACATTGTATTGAGATACTAATTCATCTATTAGAGGTATATCAATTTCTACATTGTTATCATAATATATTTTATTATAAATTTCAATACATTTATCTTCTATTGGATTAACTTGTTTGTATATATTTCTTGAATACAATAAATTAATATCATTTGTATATTGTCTTAACATGCATGATTCCCATGGTTCCGGTGGTGCCACTACAATTACTTTTGAGAATGAATTTTTAGAAATATAGTCTGCTTCATCTAATATATATTGAGGTATCTTTTCTATTGTTTGAAACTTAGAAAATCCTCTATCTTCTGAATATACATATTTTCCACTTATACATATTATACATATTACACATATTATATAAATAAATTTTGTGTTTTTTTCTTTTATTATATCATAAATAATTGTTGTGGCTAATGATATAGTTAACTCAATAGGTACCAACCAAAATAATCTCCAATACGTCGAAGCTGTAACAAGTCTTAAATATATTTTTGTAAGTATTGGGTTAAAGACAAGAATTATCATTATTACAGGAAAATATATTCCTATAGCTTTCTGTGTCTCTGTTCCTTTTATAAAAGTTATAAATATACTAATTAAATATATGATTACTATAGGTTTTCCATCGCCAATAAAAGCAATCAATTCATTTGATTGGCTAAATTCATCTATTAGAGTATTTTCATTTAGTGTATTAGAGTTTATATAATTTAGTGCTACATACGTTACACCAAAAATAATAATTGGAATAAATATCCATAGCAGTTTTAGAATTTTTTTATACTCTCTTTTCAACAATATCATTGCTAAAAACAATCCATAAATCAATGATAACAAAGAAATAGTCATCGGCGTTAATGCTAACGATGCTATATAAATATTACATAAGATGATAATATTACTAGTTTTATTTTCTTTATATTCTAATATCTTATATATAAACAAAGGAATTGCAATATTTAAAAATATTGATTTTCCCTGATGAATTCTGCCTAATAAAAAGGGTCCTTTAAATTTTTCAGATACACCTGTAAATAAAAATAAAAGTGTTAGTATAAAGAATGCAAAACCAAGGTTTTCTTTTTTTACTATTTTTTTTAAAACAGAATAATAAGCACAATAGGCTAATATTATATATAATGGCTGTAAAATTGTATGCATAAAAGTTGTAACATTAATATTGAAAAATCTCGCTATAAATCCATTATATATTTCCCATGTATTAAAAACGTATATATAGTTAAACTTTGAATTTTGTAAACCTGTACTAGGATCTGTATCATAAAAATTTTCTAGTTCACATGCTTCTTCAGCCCAGGAAATATAAAATGAATCATCTGCATCTTGTTTGAAAAGAAGAGATGAATTTATAGTCTGGAACATTATCATTCCAATTGCTAAAACATAAAATACAATATTTTTAATTTTTAAGTTCTTTATCTTTTCTTTATTTTCTTGTATTAAACTAGTTACATTATATTTCTTTGTATGTCTATAAATAACATATGATAGTACAATAAGCAGAACATTTATAATTAAAAATAGTATATATATGATTCTAGAAGAATGTTTAAAAAGCAGTATAAATGGAATATTTAATAGTTCGAATATTGAAAGTTCAGTAATAAAACCATACAATAAAGTAGTTATTAGTACATTTTCTTTATATCTTATAGTTTTTTTTAATAGTATTCCTATTCTGTAATATAAAAATATTAATAACAGTACTGTCATAGATCCTTTAAGTAGTATCATTTTATTTACTCCTAATTATATTAATATCACTTTTTAAATCTATTAATCCCAAGCAATCTCTATATGAAATTATCTCAACTAAAAAAGCATCATACTTTCTATCAAACACCTCTAAGTCTCCATTATTATTGTATTTTGTACATCCAAACGAAAAAGCATATTTCTCTGGTAAAAATGGAAATGTTTGTTTGAACTCTATCGTCACTATTTCTCCTGCTTTATATTTCCCTGTTTTCTTTTTATATACTTTTGTATTAACTCCGCCAAGTTCTAAACCTTTAAAATCTTTAATTGACATTGCAAAAATTGGCTCATCAATGTCTTTATTAAATTTTACTCTTATTTTTACAATATATTCATCTTGATTATTTATTATAGTCTGATATTCTCCATTTAAGTTTAATAAGCCATAATCTATTATTTCTGCATCCCCATTTCCATATGTTAGCATCTCCGGATTCAATTGGAAGTTATCTTTTATGCTATTATTTGTTTTAACTTTTTTTAATTCTATTGGATTTTTCTCTATCTTTTCGTCATCAAGTCCAACTATTATTTTTTTATATTTATCAACACCCGTTTTTACATCTCCATCAAATATTTTTGTGCCTGATGATAAAATTATTGCTCTATTACAGTTTCTTATTACATCTGCAACATTATGAGTAACAAATAATAATGTCTTTCCTTGTTTTTTAAAATCTTCAAATTTTTTAAAACATTTTAATTGAAATGCCATATCACCTACTGATAGTACTTCATCAACAATTAGTATATCTGGATTTACATTTATTGCACAGGCAAAAGCTAATCTAGCAAACATTCCTGATGAATACGTTTTTACCGGTTGAAATATGTGTTCTCCAATATCTGCAAAATCAATAATATCTTGTTTTTTGTTTTCAATTTCCTTCATAGTTAATCCCATTACTTGTCCATGTTGATATATGTTTTCTTCTCCCGTCAGTTCCGGATTAAAAGCTGCTCCTAATTCAAGTAATGAACTTATTTTTCCTGTTACATTTATTTCTCCTGAAGATGGTGTTACAACTCCTGTAATCATCTTTAATAATGTTGACTTTCCTGCACCATTTTTTCCTAGTATTCCTATTGATTCGCCTTTTTGAATAGTTAAATTTAAATCTTTTATGGCATTAAACTCTATATGTCTGTTAACCATTGGAATAATAGTTTCAATTAATCTATCTCTTTTTCTGGTAAACATTTTATAGTTTTTGCATAAATCTTTGATTTCTATTGCAATTTCTTCATTCACTTATTTTTCTCTCCTTTATAATACATCCGCGAAATCCTTTTTACTTTTCTTAAATATATAATTTCCCCATAGAAACATTAATACCGTTATTACCCAAAAAATAATTGTGTATATAAAATTATCTTGAAAAATTATGTTACCTTCCATAAAACTATTTCTAAATGATGTCACTAAATAAGTAAAAGGCATGCTCTGAATTATTTTAGTTATTATTTGATGTTCTGAGATCATTGATATATCCCATACAATAGGTGTTGCCCAGAAAAATAGTTGCATTACAATACTTAGTAAATTCGAGAAATCTGGCACTAATGTAGAAATAGCCGATGTAAATCTAGTAAATACCATTAAAAATATATATGCTGAAAAAATTGTGTAAAAAATCATTAAAGCATTGGGAATAAATCCATATATTGCGCATACTATTGTTGCTATTATAAATAAAAATATTGCTACAAATGCATTTGCAAATAACGAAATTAAAGGGATAATATCAACCGGAAAAACTACTTTTTTCACCAAATAACTATATGCTCTAATTGAACTGCTTGCCCCCATAATTCCATCATTTATGCACATCCACATAGCCATTCCTGGCATGAACCATACTACATATGGAGCACCTTTTGGACCTGTTTGCTTAAATATAAATTGAAATACTATTACATACATCATCATAAAAATAAATGGTTGTAAAAATCCCCATATGCTTCCTAGGCTAGTGCTGGCAAATCTATTTCTAAAGTCATTTTTTCCTAGTGTCCAAATCAATTTTCTGTTTTTTATTACTGTTTTTATAAATTCCATATTCTTCTTTTATTTAAGCCTCCTTGCTTTTCTTGTGTTTCAGATGATTATAATCATATATTAAAACAATCATTTTGTCAATAAAATTAAGTATTAACGTTATTATCCTTGATTTTATTTTTTATTTCTATGTTATAGTTGTATGAGTTTAAGCTGAAATTTCGATTGTAGTATGGGTCACAAATTTTGTAATAATTTTCCCATTGTTCCAAAAATTTTTTAATATATAAGTCTTTCGTTTGATAATACTCTTTATGTTTTATATTATAATTCACTACTTCTACAAAAGGATTATAAACAATTAATTTATTGTTATCTCTTAGTTTCAAGCAAAAATCTATATTGCTAACATTTTCCATTTTTTCATCAAAAAAGCCTATTTCATCATAATCATTCTTTTTAAACATCATACAATCTTCTGAAACAGCACTAAAATTCTGGATTGTACCTTCTCTTGCAAAATACCCATGCACATAACGTTTTAAGCCCCTAAACAATTCAAATCCAATCTTATCTCCGCCTAAAATAATCCCTGCATGTTTAATCCTATTATTGGGGTAATAAATTCTAACACCAACCGCTCCAACATCATTCCTTTGAGCAAATCCCAACATTTCCTCAATCCAATTGTTACTAATTATTTTTACTGTACTATCTAGTAAAATAACATATTCTCCTGTGCAATTTTGAATACTTTTATTTAATTCTTTTATATTACTAGATTGAACATACATTATTTCATAGTTATTATAATCAGTCCTTCTCGAAATTGATTTTATACATCTTTTTAGTTCCTTTTTTTCTCCTGCATTTCTAATTATTATAGAAACCCTTTGATTACCTTTTATTTTATAATGAATTCTATATGTTCCTAAACTTTCACCATTTTCAACTACTGCAGGTAAATTCATTCTTTTTAGGTGATCTTCTATGGCCTTTATTCCCGCTTCGAATGCATAAGGTTTAGCATCAAAATCAGACTGAGCTGTTGAATTTGGATGTGCTCTCCAGTGATATAATATTTTTGGAATATGTAAAATATTTTTTGGCTTAACTATTTCTGACATTCTTAATATTAAATCAAAGTCCTGTGCTCCATCATATTCGCTTCTTTCTCCTTCTAGCTTGTCCATTAATTCTTTTTTAAACACACTAAAATGACATATATAATTATTGGCTCTTAAAAAATCTATTGAAAAATCTGGCTTAAAGTGTGGATCAAACCTTTGTCCATCTTTCATTGATATTTTATCTTCGTCTGTATAAATAAATTCTATATTTGGATTTTCATTTACAGCTTTTACAATTTCAAACAGACTATTCTGTGGTAATAAATCATCATGGTCAAACAATGCAATGTATTCACCGGTTGCCATTTTAATGCATTCATTTGTATTGCCAGCAATCCCTTTATTTTCTTTTAAGAATTTATATTTTATCCTCTTATCACTTTGTATAATTTCTTGCAATTTCTCATCCTGATTTTCACTACCATCAGCTAAACAGAGCTCCCAATTAGAATATGTTTGATTTATTAAACATTCTATTAATTCTTTAAAAAAATTATAAGGTGTATTATACATTGGAACTAGAATGCTAATTTTAGGTTCATACTCAAACCTTGTTTTTCTTTGTTGTTCTAATATTTCAAAACTTGGATTATTATTTTTCATCCAAATTTTATACTGTTCTTCTCTTTTTAGCTGTTCTTCTATCTGTTTTTTCCTATTTACAATTTTAATTATTGTACCTTTTATACCTATTTTTTTTATACTATTGATTATTTTTTTTATTATCTTCAAATCATCTTTTCTCGCTTTCTTTATCTGTTCTTATTGCACAATTTCCATTATCTAACCTTAAATTTTTATTATAATATGGATCTCCCATTTTTATCTCTTTATTCCAAATCTTTTCAAAAAGACATTTTTCGTTTTCGTACCCATTATCTTTTTTCATCTTTTTACTTTCATAAATATATAATTTTACATTAGGTTCATATACAACTAAATGCCCTTTTCCTCTAGCTCTTAAGCAAAAATCTATATCACTAAAATATTGTGCAAAATTATCATTTAGCCCTTGTATTTCTTCATATACTGCTCTTTTAGTTAACAAACATTCCTTTGAAACAGCAGTAACATTTTGTCTTATTAAATTTCTTGAAAAATACCCAAAATCAGTATCTCTCATTCCTCTATGTATATATCCTCTATTCGCTGTCATTCCAAGTATTAATCCAGCATGTTGTATGGTAGTATCTGGATATAAAACTTTTGCGCCAACTACTCCTACGTCCTTTCTATTGCATATTCCTAGCATTATTTCTAGCCACTCTGGATTTATTACTTCTGTTCTTTTACTTAATTGCAATATAAATTCGCCATCTGTTAATTTCACTCCATAGTTAATTTTTTTTGAATAATTTTCTGTTTTTTCTGAAAAATATAATATTTTTATTTTAGTATTTTTTTGTAGTTCTTTATAATAGCTAAATGTTTTACTTTCTTTGCTATTATTTTCTATAATATCAATTTCATAATTTTGATATGTTGTTTTCTCTATAATAGAATTAATACATCTTTTTAAATCTTCTGTTCCATCTGTATTTGGAATTAATATATTAATTTTAGGATTACCTTTAATGCTATATGTTGTGTTATATATTCCATAATAATGACTCTTTTTTACAGTTGCATCTATTTTCATTCTATTCAAGTGATCTTGCACTGCTTTCTCTCCAGATACGTATGCATACGGTTTTGCCTCTTCGTTTTTTGCTGTAGATTCATTGGATATTCTCCAATGATATAATATCTTTGGAATGTGGATAATATTTTTAGGTTCTACAATTTCTGCCATTCTTAGTACTAAATCAAAATCTTGTGCTCCATCATATTGGCTTCTTTCTCCTTCTAATTTATCCATTACATCCTTTTTAAAAACACTAAAATGACATATATAGTTTCCGCTTCTTAATGTATCTATTGCAAAATTTGGTTTAAAATATGGCTCAAATCTTTTTCTGCTGTTTGAAGAAATTTTGTCTTCATCTGTATAAATAAATTCTACATTTGGATTTTCATTTATTGTTTTTACTATTTCATATAGAGCAAATTCAGGTAATAAGTCGTCATGATCAAATAATGCAATAAAATCGCCTGTTGCTATTTTTATACATTCATTAGTGTTTCCAGCAATTCCTTTATTTTCATTTAAAAATTTGTATTTTATTCTTTTATCACTTTGTATTATCGTTTTTAATTTTTCGTTTTGCTCTTCACTTCCATCAGCTAAGCACAATTCCCAATTGCTATAAGTTTGTTTTATTAAACATTTTACCAGTTCATAGAAAAAATTGTATGGTGTATTATACATTGGTACTATAATGCTAATTTTGGGTTCAAACTCAAATTTGATTTTTCTTTGTTTCTCTTGTTCTTCGCCTTTTGGCTCATAAATTTTTATCCATTTTTTATAATTACTTCTTTGCTTTAAATTAAAAATTATATTTTTTAATCTTATGGTATAATCCTTGCATATATTTAATTTCTTCGTTTTCATGTTTTACCTGCCTTGCTTATGTTCTTTTACTTCTGAACATATTATTTCAATATCTTAGTTTATTTTAAATGCTAAAAAAGCAATGAATGGTAAATGAAATAACACAATTTCTTTGCACATTTTTTTTATTAGATTTTTTCCACCTAAAAGTTTAAAATACCTAATAAAGTGTATATTCATAATTCTTGTTTTTGAAATCATTTCATAATAAGCTATTAATTGTTTGCAAAGCAACTTGTCCTCGTTATTTTCTGCGTAGTCAAAGCACATTTTAGCTGCATCTAGATAGCAATTCTCAATTGCCCATTTTCTATATTTTCTAAAAGTATCATAATTATTACCATACTTTTCTTTCCATCTTGCCAAATTTTGATTTAAACTTCTACCTCCAAAAACATTAGAGGTATGAAGTCTATAATCAAATAACTCATCATAAATATAATCAATACCATTCAATTCATTCGCAATAAATCCAGCTAACCAATCATGAGCTATAACGTCTGTTTTGAATGGAATCATTTTTTCTTTTACTTCTTTTGTAATTATTTGCGAACAACCTATTCCTGCATATCTTGATATAGCAAGCTTACTTTTTCCCTTTATAAGTGGTATATTCTTATGCTTAAAGTAATCTGTGCATATTACATTTCCATTTTCGTCAATTTGCCTACAATTAACATATACTAAACTACTATTTGTTTCTTTTATTTTTATTAAACTTTTTTCTACCTTGTCATTGTGCCATACATCATCATGGTCACAAAACATTATATAATCTGCGGTTGATTGTTTTAAAAGAAATTCAAAATTACTATTGAATCCAATATTTTTTTCTTGCATAAAAATAATTACTCTGTCATCTTTTTCTTCATATTCTTTTAAAACTTGTCCCACATTTTTTTCAGTTGATGCATCATCACTAATGTAAATTTTTATATTTTTGTGTGTCTGATTAAGTAAGCTATCAATTTGCTCTCGCAAAAAATTCTCATTTGAATTATAAGTTGCAAGCAAAATATCAACTAAATCGTCATTCATACACTTTCTTTCCCTCATTTTTTAATTTTCTTTAGATGTTGATATATAAATATATAAATACGAAAATCTTTGTGTGTCGCAAGCTACGAACTAAAAGTACTAGTCTGTAGCTTGCTCCAATCGCACTCGTTTCACTCGTTTGGTCGCTTACGCAGATTTTCTTTATTTATATATTTATATATCAACATCTAAAACAATATCTAAAAAATTCTATTTAAATAATCTATAAGTAAATTTCGCCACAATTGGTAAATTAAGCATTACAAAAGTTTTTAGTCTCATCATTGGATATTCCATATTGTATAAATCAAAAAATGTTTTGTAATTTTTAAAATTTACTATTTTTTTTCTTTTTATGTCTTCCATATATGCTATTCCTCTTTTTGCTAAATTAGGTATATCTTTATTTTCAAACTTGTCTTCATTTTCAACATAAATACTAAATTGGTCTAGCTTTAACTTTATATAGTTTTGCCTGTATTCATCTGCTGATTTAATTTTTTGTTTCATCCCATATATGCCTACTTGATTATTCTTATGTTGTCTATATTTTATTGTAGTTTCATCTAAAAAACTTAGTTTACCGTTTTGTCCTATCATTAATGCCATCCACCAGTCATGAACCATTGGTTTCTTCTGTGGTATCGGAATGTATTTGTTAATATGCTCTTTTTTTGTTATAATTGTACACCCTGTCACACCACAATTATGTAAAAATACTAATTTGTAATCATTGTGCATATCTATATTTTTTTTATATCCTCTAAATTTGACAACAGATGAAGTTATTGTTTTTAAATTTTCATCTACTGCTTCTAAGTCAGTAAATACCAAGTCTGCCTTGTCTTCGATAATCTTATTTAATGACTTTTCTACTTTGTCAGGCATCCAGTAATCATCTTGATCTGCGAGCATAAAGTATTCGTTTTCTACTCTTTTTAATAAATTCTCAAAGTTTTTTATATATCCTAAATTTTTTTCATTAAAATGTAGGTTTATTCTGTTGTCTTTTTTTGCATATTCTTTTAAAATTTCTGCCGTTCCATCTGTTGATGCATCATCATTTATTACTATTCTAATATTTTTGTATGTTTGGTTTAATATACTGTCTAGTTGGCATTTTAAATATTTTTCTCCATTATATGTAGCAAGTAAAATATCTACTCTGTGTAGATTTTCCATATGTTTCACTCCCATATTATTAGATAGTGTAATTTTACCTTTTTTAGTGAGTTTTGTCAATATGTTGGATTTTTTATAAAGGTTGCTTTATGTAGATAGTTGTTACAGGAAAGGTTAAAGTTAGATAAATGCGTTCAGATGCCAATATGTATAAATAAAGAAAATCTGCGTAAGCGACCAAACGAGCAAAGCGAGTGCGATTGGAGCAAGCTACATACTAGTATTTTTATTTGGAGCTTGCGACACACAAAGATTTTCGTATTTATACATATTGGCATCTGAACGCATTTATCTAACTTTAACCTTTCCTGTAACAACTATCTACATATGTATAGCCAAATGACAGCCAATCCTAATAATACTCTATAAACTGCAAAAACTTTAAAATCTCCCTTTTTAAGATAATCTAGCAAAAATTTAATTACAAGTATTCCAGAAATAGCACTTGTAATAACACCTACTAAAAAAGGAATATCAAACCCAAAATCTTTAAACTTGTATAAAGTGGCACCTAAAACTATAGGAGTTGAAAGCATAAACGAATACTTTGCAGCTCCCTCTCTAGAAACGCCTAGCATTCTACCTGTTGTCATAGTTATACCTGACCTTGAAACCCCTGGTATAAAAGCTAAAGCTTGTGATAAACCAATAAGAAAGCTTTGCTTAAAAGACATGTTTTCATACTCGTTTTTGGTTGGAGCATATTTATCTACTAAATATAGTATTACTCCCATAACAATTAACATTATTGCAATAAGTATAGGCATATTTGCTAGTTTCTCACCAATAAAATGATCTAGCAAAAAGCCTATTACACCTCCTGGTATTGTTGCAATGGCAATAAGCCAAAACATTTTTCCTTCTTTAGATAAATGTACATTTTTTTTTGATTTACATTTAAAAATCTTCATGCCTTCCTTTATTAACTCTATCCAATCATTATAAAAAAATAAACAAATTGCTATAAGTGTGCCAAAATGTAAAGCCACATCAAAGCTTTCTGTTACATTCCATCCACACATCCATGGTATGAGATTTAGATGTGCAGAACTCGAAATAGGCAAAAGTTCTGTTACTCCTTGCACTATTCCTAAAATTATCGCTTGAAAAATAGTCATTTTTTCTCCTTTCGATGGTTAATGGGCGTGTCAATGGGGACGGGTTTAATTGACACACTGATGATTTTTGGGTTGGTGTGAAAAAGTATCACTTGAATAGCACTCTTATTGTTAAAAAATGAAGACCGCGTAGGCGGAGCGAAGCGTAGTCGGCTGGAGCTTTCGTTTCATTAATACATTTCAATGAAAAAAAGCGACAACAAGGTCGTAATGTTTAACAATAAGAATGATACTCTAGTTGATGCTTTTTCACCCCAACCCAAAAATCATCATCAGTGTGTCATTTAAGCCCGTCCCCATTGACACACGTCCCCAAAATTAAATCAATTGTTCTTTTTATATGTTCTGCTGCAGTAAGTGGAGCAACCTTGCCAGGTAAAGCCAAAGCCCATTCAAAATTAATATCTAATTCTTTTGCTGCGTCTCTATCAACGCCTCCAGGTCTTGAGGCTAAATCTATAACTAAGCAATCTTTCTTAATCATTTTCAATTTGTTTCTATTTAAAATCAATGTTGGAGGAGTATTAATTATAATGTCATATTCTTTCAAGTTATCTCCTAATTCATTTATATTTGCAACTTTATAGCCAGATGCCTCAATCCAAGCAAATGCTTCTTGTTTTCTTGCTGCACATGTTACATCTGCTGACAGTTTTGCAAATTTATCGGCTACAACTTTTGCTACTCTGCCAAAGCCTAGTATTAGCACTTTGCTTCCATGTATTATTTTTTGTGTCCTTCTTATTGCAATTTCAACAGTTCCTTCTGCTGTAGCTATTGTATTTAAAACTGCAAGGCTTTCACTTTGCATTAAATCTTTTACAATTACATCATAAGTTTGTGCAATGTCATATATTTCTTTTGAAATTGCACCAGCTATTAATGTTTTGCCTTTAGCATTTTGCATTAATACTTTTATTGGTATCTTATCTTCTCCATCTTCTGTATATACATTTTCTCCATCTTTTGAAAAAGGAATAGGCCCGATTATCACTTCTGATTTCTTCACCGCATTTTCTAAATTATTTGCCTGTATTATGTGTTCATTTTTGAAATTGTTTTGCCCATACACAATAACCTCATTTTCTTCTGACATCATCTTCGCCAAGTATACCATTCTTTTGTCTCCACCTATTATTGCTATTTTTCTATCCATACAAAAATCTCCTTCAAAAATATCTAGTTACTTAATTATATTTAAATAATCTATATTTATTAACTACTTTCTAAGGAACTTGAAATCATCCAGCTTAAAGCAAAAAGCAATATACATAAAATTCCATTCAGGTCAAATGTTATTCCTGGATATAGTACAAATACTGAGCCAAGTGTAAAGCCTATAATTGAATAAAAAGTTTGCGAATGAAATTTGTTAAGTAGTATTTTTATAATTCTCATGCAAATTAGTGAACCTGTAATTAACCCTATTCCAATTGGCATTAACACAGGTAAATATGCTCCTGCAATAGAATTTAAATATATATTATATACGCCAAGAAGCATTAAAATCACTGTGCTACTAACTCCTGGAATTATAACTCCAAGTGACATACACATTCCTGAAATTATTAAATATATTGTACTATGTTCAGTATTACAGGAAGTTATTATATTTCTTTCTAGTATAACCATAACTAAACCTATGCCTAGAGCTATAAATAAAAAGAATAAATTTGATATTTTAAATCTTCCCATACTATTTGCTTGCTTGAATAAAGACGGTACACATCCTATTACTAATCCTATAAATACAAAATTTATTTCATTTGGATATGCATTTAATAAGCAATTTAAGACTTTACCCACAATAATCATTCCAATTATTATTCCTATACTTAATGGCAATAATAGTTTAATACTTTTTTTAAAATTCTTAAATAAATTCAAAACACAATCTATTAGTTTTTCATAAATACCCAGAATAACACATATTACTCCACTACTTACCCCTGGAACTATTGCTCCAGCACCAATCGCAATTCCCTTAATAATATAAGAAAAAAATTCCATAGTCTTCACCTACAGAATTATATTCAAATCACTATATATAATATGTGTATTTCATTTTAATATTAAGAAATTTCTAGTCCACAGTTTGTACTAATATCATCAAAAAGTATAATTTCTTTTCTTTTTAATGTAACAGAAATTACTGAATTTATATTTTCGAAAACTTTTCTATCCATTTTCCCTTTTACTGGTGCAGAAAGCTTTAAACCTTTATCATATTCTGATTTTATCCTTAAGCTAGTTTTCCCCTTTTTCAATATTATGTCTAAATAATTTTCTCCAATTTCATATTTTGCAATTTTTGTATTATTATATGTTGTAAATTTATGCTCTTTATTATCTATTATTAAAGCACAAATAAGCCCTTTAAAATGCATAATTTTAAAAGGTATATCCGCTATTGAAAGCATAAAACTTGCCTCTTTTGTTTTTTTAAAACAATTTCCCTGACACCAAATATAAGATTTAGGAAAAGAATATCCCCAGTCCTTCTCTATATAACCTTTATTATCATTAAACCTGATTTTTTTATTATTAATTTCAATACTTCCATTTACGCAATTTTGCATACTAAGTATTGCATGATTGCATTCCATAGCTGGAACATACGAAAATGGTCCCATTATATTAGGTTTAAATAAATTTGTAATAATATTTTTACTATCAGAATACTTTATATTTCCATATATTTCAATATTTTGAGTGACTTCTGAAATTTCTATATGCAAGCCTTCTTTTGAAAAAAAGTTATTTCCAATCTTAATATAAAAAGGATTATGCATAAATCTAAAATCAGAAATATTATAATCAACAAAATATGATGATTGGTCTGTAATAACCTGTATAAAAGCCTCTTTGAATTTATGATTTATATTAATTCCAGGAATAAAAGCAATACTATTTTTATCACCTGAATTTTTAAAATACCATCCTTCAAAATAGTTCAAATTTTTCTTTAAATAATTCTCTCCCTGAAAAACTTCAGGTTTTCTCTTTAACCATAACTTATTCATATTAAAATTATTATCACATTACACATTCTTATTCAATTAACTTTTTGGTTGTACTTTTTAAACTGGTCAGGCACTTTTGTTTTTCTAGCACATATAATTTTAAATATAAAACTTATGGAGGTGCTACGATGTTATCACTTTGTTTAACAGGTTTTTTAGAATTTTTTAAAATCGCTACATTTTGCGTTCGGCTATATACAAGGAGGCAATTTATTTCCAGAACCATTGACTATGGAAGAAGAAAAGCTTTGCCTTGAAAAATTTAAAAATGGAGATGATGAAGCCAGAAATATATTAATAGAGCGAAATTTAAGATTAGTTGCACACGTTTGTAAAAAATACGCTAATACAAATGTTGATCAAGATGACTTAATTTCAATTGGAACTATTGGATTAATTAAAGGGATAAATAGTTTTAATGTTGATAAAGGTTCAAAGCTTTCTACATATGTTTCTCGCTGCATTGATAATGAAATTTTAATGCATTTACGTGCTACGAAGAAATTGAGTAATGAGGTTTATTTAAATGAGCCTATTGGAAAAGATAAAGATGATAATGTTATAACTCTTCAGGAAATTTTGGAAAATGATGATAGAGATATTGAGGAAGTTGTAGATATACGAATGAAAATAAAAGAATTATATCGTAAAATGAAAGAAATTTTAAAAGATAGAGAAAAAACTATCTTAGAACTGCGTTTTGGCTTAGGTGGACAAAAGCCAAAAACGCAAAATGAAATTGCTAAAATGTTAGGTATTAGTAGAAGCTATGTTTCAAGAATTGAAACAAAAGCAATTAACAAACTAAGTCATGAAATTCGAGAATAATTATTACAATTCACAGCTTTTTATATTAATATGTCCTGCCACGTGGTGAATACATAAAATTTTTTTCAAAACCTACGTCTTTGCCTTCGGCAAAAACATAGCTGGGGTCTTCCTACCGGTTTTGATTTAAAAAAATTTTATTGTATTAACCACGGTCGCGGACTTTAAGTTAAATTGGCTGTGAATTGTAACAATTAATTTTTATTATCTAAAGTCATTGATTTTGTTATAGAATAGTGTTAAAATATTAATGTTAAATTTTAATTTTAGGAGCGATTTATTTTATGCAAATTGTAACATTAATCATACTTGTAGCAATCAATGCCTTTTTTGCAGCATCAGAAATGGCATTTGTAACACTAAATGATGCAAAAATTGCCTCACTGGCAAAAGAAGGAAACAAAAAAGCAAAAAAAATTCAAAAAATGTTAAATAAACCTAGTAAATTTTTAGCAACAATTCAAATAGGAATAACTCTTGCAGGATTTTTATCAAGTGCCTTTGCAGCAGACACATTTGTTAGTGTTCTAGCACCTGTTTTACAAAAAAGTATGCCATTTTTCAGCATAGAAATATGGCAAGGAATTTCACTAGTACTTATCACTATTTTGCTTTCATTTTTCACACTTATCTTTGGCGAATTAGTGCCAAAAAGAATAGCTATGAAATTTTCAGAAAAGGTTGCATTTTTTGCTGTAGGACCAATTCATTTTGTTTCTGTCATTACTGCACCTTTTGTAGCATTTTTAACAGCATCAACAAACTTCATTTCTAAATTATTTGGTATTAGCGAAACAGATGAAGAAACAGTTACTGAAGAAGAAATAAGAATGATGGTCAATCAAGGTGGAGAAAATGGAGCAATAGATGATAGTGAACAAGAAATGATAAATAATGTGTTTGAATTCAATGACAAAGAAGTTTCTGAAATAATGATTTATAGAACTGAAATTTTTGCAGTTGATGGAGACACTACAGTAGCAGAATTTGAAAAAATTATTGAAAAAGAAAATTATAGATATAGTAGAATCCCTGTATATGATAAAACTATTGATAATATGCAAGGCGTTGTATATTTAAAAGATATTCTAAAGGCAAAAGATAATAAAAATGATAGCAGTACAAGAATCAAAAAAATTACTAGAAAAATTTTATTCTTCCCAGAATCTAAATTTATTAATGATGCATTTAAAGAAATGCAAGTAAATAAAATTCAAATGGCTGTTGTTCTAGATGAATATGGTGGAACTACTGGTATTGTAACAATGGAAGATATTCTTGAAGAACTCGTTGGCGATATTTATGATGAATATGATAAGGTTGAATTTAAATATGAAAAATTAGATGATAATACTTTTAGACTTGATGGTTCTATGCCAATATTTGATGTAAATAAAATAATGGAAATAGAACTTCCTGAAGGTGATTATGATACTTTATCTGGATTTATTATAAATGAATTAGATAGAATTCCTGAAGACAATGAGCGTCCAACTGTTGAAACACCACAAGCTGTATTTAAAGTTACAAAAATTCAAAATAGAAAAATTGAACGCGTTAAGGCTTGTAGAACTAAAACTTTAGAAGGAAAAAATGAATCTGTCGATGAAGGCTAAGCTTTTTGATGGTTTGGCTAGAGCAGATGATTAGTTAAATTATTGAAATTTCGAATGTGCAGTGGAGCAATTGTACAAAATATTAAAGAGAAGTCAAAAAGGGTCCTGTCTTCGGGTATAGTTTTGACTTCTCTTTTAGATTTTGTAAATTGTGTAGCAAGCCGAGAAATGTAAATAATTTAACTAATCATCTGCTCTAGCCAAACCATCAAAAAGCTTAGCCTTCATCGACAGATTCATTTTTTTCTTCTAATTATCCAATCTTTCTCACACTTTATAGGTAAATGCATAAATACCTTTTGTCCTTGTCTTCCGGGATTTACAGTATCAATTTCTTCTTGTGTTTCAATATCCCATAGTCTATCAATTACAAATTTATATGGCTCTATCTTACTTGGAATAATAATTTCAAGCATATCTCCCACTTGTAATCTATTACGTATTTCTATTACAGATTTATCATCATTATACTCTACTACTTTTCCTCCAAATTGATATTCTGCATTATACTGTTTTCCTGCATATTCTTGTATGTCTTTGTTCTCTCTATCATTGAAATAAAATGTAGTTAATCCTCTTGTTTTAACCTTTTCTATTTCTTTTAAATATTTAGTATAATCATAATTTTCATGGTCTTTTTCATAATCGTCTATTGCATTTCTATATACATTTATTATGCTTGCTAAATAATATTCTGTTTTTAATCTTCCTTCAATTTTTAAGCTATCTACACCCATCTCAATTATTTCAGGAAGTTCTTTTATTAGGCATAAATCTTTTGAAGAAAAAATGCTTGTACCATATTCATTTGTTTCAATTGGCATTAACTCCCCTGGATTGTTTGCTTCTTCTGCATATAAATTATATGACCATCTACAGCTTTGTGCACAATCTCCTAAATTTGCACTTCTGCCTGTCATAAAATCACTTAAAAAGCATCTGCCAGAAAAAGCAAAGCAAATTGCGCCATGAATGAATATTTCAATTTCCATATCTTTGCTTTTGTTTTCTACAATGTACTTTAGCTGTTCTTTATTCATTTCTCTTGCCATTATCATTCTTTTCGCACCTTGCTTATGCCAGAAGTTGCAAGTATGTAGACTAACAAGATTTGCCTGTGTACTCATGTGTATGTCAATACTTGGAGCATACTGTTTTACAATTTCTACTACTCCACCATCTGCTACAATAACTGCATCTGCTTTTAATTCTTCTAGCATTTTAACTTGCTCAATTATTTCTTCATATTTGTCGTCCCAAGCATAAATGTTTAATGTAACATATACTTTTTTACCTATACTATGTGCATATTTTATTGTGTTTGCTAAATCTTCGTTTTCCATATCTGCTCTGGTTCTTAATGATAATGAAGATGTACCACAATAGACTGCATCTGCTCCATACAAAAAGGCTATTTTTGCTTTTTCGAATGAACCGGCTGGTGCTAACAATTCAATTTTTTTCATCTTTTTCCTCCTTTGAGTTGTCAATTAGGTCGGGATGTGTCAATTAAGCCCGTCCCCATTGACACACCCCGACCTAATTGACAACTTCATTCACAGATTCTACTTATCGCTAAGCCATCTCCTACTTCAAGTATTTCTGTTTCAATTTTAGGATTTTCGGTAACTTCTTTGATGTATTCTCTTAAATTTCTTACAGCTGTGCGCTGTTTATGCTTGTTATAATCACTCATAACATATCCCTTGTATAAAATATTATCTGCTAAAATTATTCCATTATTTTTTATAAGTCTCATTGATTCCTTTAAAAAAAGTGGATATTTACCTTTTGCCGCATCTATAAAAATAATATCATATTCATCGTTCAAATTTGGAAGAATTTCTACTGCATCTCCCTCAATAATGTTTATTTTATTTTCAACTTCAACTAATTTTATATTTTCTTTTGCTTCTTTGACTTTGTCACTTTCTCTTTCAATAGTATCAATTTTTCCGTTTTCAGATAAATACTTAGAAAAACACAGCGCAGAATATCCTACAGCTGTGCCTATTTCTAGAATTTTTTCTGGTTTTTCTTGAATAAGAATTTTATCAATTACTTCTAGGGTATCATCCATTATTATAGGAATATGTCTTTTTAATGCATCTTCTTTTATTTCTTTTAATTTGTTCTCATTCATTATTTACCCCCTATTTATTGTTTGCTCTTGCTGCTCTTTCACGTTCTTTACTATCTAATATTTTCTTTCTTAGTCTAATTGATTTTGGTGTAACTTCAACTAATTCATCATCTTGAATAAATTCAATCGCTTTTTCTAGTGACATTTGAAGTGGTGGCACTAAACGTAAAGCTTCATCTGATCCTGATGCTCTAGTATTTGTTAAATGCTTTTCTTTACATACATTTATTGCTAAGTCCTCTCCTCTTGAATTTAGTCCAACAATCATACCTTCATAAACTTCTACACCTGGTCCAATAAATAGCTCACCTTTATCTTGTGCATTATATAATCCATATGTTACAGATTTTCCAGCTTCAAAAGCAACTATCGTTCCTCTAACACGGGCAACCACATCACCTTTATATGGTTCGTATGAATCAAATATATGATTCATAGTGCCTTCACCTTTTGTATCTGTTAGGAATTCTGTTCTATATCCAATTAGTCCTCTTGCAGGAATTTTAAACTCAACTTTTGTGTGTCCATCTTCAGCTGGTTCCATATTAACCATTTCTGCTTTTCTTTGTCCCAATTTTTCTATTACATTTCCAATGCAATCATCAGGTACATTTACTACTAGTCTTTCTATTGGCTCACATTTTACTCCATCTATTTCTTTATAAATAACCTTTGGACGAGATACTAATAGTTCAAATCCTTCTCTTCTCATTGTTTCTATCAATACAGATAAATGAAGTTCTCCTCTTCCTGATACTTCAAATGAATCTGGTGAATCTGTTTCTTTTACTCTTAAAGATACATTTCTTTCTAACTCTTTAAACAGTCTGTCACGAATGTGTCTTGAAGTTACAAATTCTCCCTCTTTTCCTGCAAATGGTCCATTATTTACGCTAAATGTCATTGAAACTGTTGGCTCATCTATGTCTACAAATGGTATTTTTTCTGGATTATTAAAGTCACAAATTGTATCTCCTATATTAATGTCTGAAATCCCAGAAAGTTCAATTATATCTCCCGCTTTTGCTTCTTCAACTTCTTGTTTTTCTAGTCCCACATGTGTATATACTTTTGCAATTCTTCCTTGAGCAACTACATCGTCTTTTTTACAAATGCTTACAGGCATTCCTGCTGTAATTGTTCCTCTTTCAATTCTTCCTACAGCTATTCTTCCTACATAGTCATCATAATCTATATTTGAAACTAGCATTTGCGCAGGTCCCTCTTCGTCACAATTTGGAGCCTGAATTGTATTTACTATTGTTTCAAAAAGGCATGTTAAATCTTCTGATTCTTCAGCTAAGTTCATTTTGCCTATTCCTTGTTTTGCTGAAGCAAATACAACAGGAAAATCCAATTGCTCATCTGATGCATCTAATTCTATAAATAGTTCTATAACTTGGTCTACAACCTTTAGAGGTTCTGCTCCTGGTCTGTCTATTTTATTTATTACAACAATTGGTTTTAAATTTAATGCTAAAGATTTTTTTAGCACTTCTCTTGTTTGAGGCATTGCTCCTTCAAATGCATCTACTAATAAAAGTACTCCGTCAACTGTTTTTAGTACTCTTTCAACCTCTCCTCCAAAGTCAGCATGTCCTGGTGTATCAACTATATTTATTTTTATATCTTTATACATTACTGATGTATTTTTAGAAAGAATTGTTATTCCTCTCTCTTTTTCTAAGTCGTTTGAATCCATTATTCTTTCTTGCACTTGCTCATTTTCTCTAAATACATGACTTTGTTTTAATAGTGCATCTACTAATGTAGTTTTTCCATGGTCTACGTGTGCTATTATTGCTATATTTCTTATTTTTTCATTATTCATTTTTTCTTACCTCTTTTTAATTTTTACCTGAAAAATTATACTATAAAATCAGTATTTTGTCAAATTTGACTTCTTTTTTTAATTAACATTCATACTATAATTTGCATATAATAAATATGAGGTGAGAATCTATGCAATTATTCCGAATTATTTATGAAGATGCAAAAAATATTGTGAATAAAGATCCTGCTTGTAGAAATTTATTTGAAGCAATTTTACTCTATCCTGGTTTTCATGCTATATTATTCCATAGAATATCACATTTTTTGTATGAAAAAAGATTATTTTTTTTTGCAAGATTAAACTCTCAAATTGCTAGACACCTTACAGGAATAGAAATACATCCAGGTGCTAAAATAGGTAAAAGACTATTTATTGATCATGGTATGGGTATAGTTATAGGAGAAACTACCACTATTGGTAATGATTGCACTATATATCATAATAGTACACTAGGTGGAACTGGAAAAGATAAAAATAAAAGACATCCAGATATAGGTAACAATGTTATGGTTGGGTCTGGTGCAAAAATTTTAGGTCCAATCAAAATTGGAAACAACGTAAAAGTTGGTGCAAATAGTGTAGTATTAACTAATATACCTGATAATTCGACTGTAGTAGGTATACCCCGGTAAAGTTTTATAATTGCTGGAATTGTATTGAACATAGCCTATTTTAATGATATAATTATTCAAAAAAATAGAGGTAAAATTTATGGAAACAAAATTAATTGCTAAAAATCCAACAGCATATCATAATTATACAATTGAAAATAAATTAGAAGTTGGAATTGTTCTTTCTGGAACTGAAATTAAGTCAATTCGTGCAGGAAAGGTTAATTTAAAAGATAGCTATGCTTCTATAAAAGATGGAGAATGTTTTATTTATGGATTACATATTAGTCCTTATGAACATGGTAATATTTATAATAAAGATCCTTTGCGTACGAGAAAACTTTTGTTAAATAAAAGAGAAATAAACAAGTTATTTGGTTTGATTAAACAAAAAGGTTATAGCCTTATTCCTATTAGTATGTATTTTAAAGGTAGTTTTGTTAAAATTGATTTAGGTATTGGAAAAGGTAAGAAGCTTTATGATAAACGTGAAGATATTGCTAAAAAAGATGCTCAAAGAAAAATGGAAAGAGCTTTAAAAAATTGAGTCAATAATAATATCCCAAAGCTTTTAAATAAAGCTTTGGGTAAAGAACTTAAAGATTACTTATAAAAACTTGCAGATAAATAATGAAATTCTCCATTGTATCATATGTGCATTTAGGGTAAAACTGTCAGCTCCATATATCAATCTAGGAATATAAATTTCACTATCCTGAATGTAGTTATCACTTGCAATTATAGATATAGCTTTTTCGCTATATGGAATAAAGAAAATTCCCTTATTCTCTATATTCTCTATTATTACTATTACATCACTATTAAAGTTAAATGTTCTAGGTTGTGTATTATAAAAACAACACATAGTAACCTGATATAATATTGGAATTGCTTGATAAACTAATTCCTCCTTATCATTTTTTTTCACATTTTGTAATTCAATTATTTCATGAATATCTATGCCGTCAAGTGGATCTATGGGTATTCCTATTTTTTTTAATTTAGAAACACTGTTAATTTTCCGTTTCACTATATTGTGTATTATGTTATAAATAAGCATCTAAGTCCCTTTCAATAATTAGGTTTTCCTAAACACTCTGATTATAGCATATAATAAATTCATTGTCAAAAGCCTTACTTAAGCCTTATTTGAGCATCCAAACACATCTCTTATTTTATGTTGTACTGCTTTTTTTACCTCATCTCTTCCTGCGCCTAAGTATTTTCTTGGATCAAATGCACTTGGTTCTTCAGTAAATACTTTTCTAATTGCACCTGTCATCGCTAAACGCAAATCTGTATCAACATTTATTTTTGATACTCCACTAGTACTAGCCTCATGAAGTATTTCATCTGGAACACCCTTAGCACCTGGAATATTTCCTCCGTATTTATTACACATATCTAATAATTCTGGTATAACAGTAGAAGCTCCATGCAACACTATTGGAGTGTTTGGTATTTTTTCTTTAATCTGTTTTAAAATATCAAATCTTAATTTAGCTTCTCCTTTAAATTTATATGCTCCATGGCTTGTTCCAATTGCAATCGCCAATGAATCACATCCTGTTCTTTCTACAAATTCTTTTGCTTGTTCTGGATCTGTATACATTGCATCTGCCTCTGAAACATTTACATCATCTTCTATTCCTGCCAATTTTCCAAGTTCTGCTTCCACTGTAACTCCGTGTTCATGAGCATAATCTACTACTTTTTTTGTTAAAGCAACATTTTCTTCAAAATCATATTTTGAGCCATCTATCATTACAGATGTAAATCCATTATCTATACACATTTTTGCTGTTTCAAAGTCTGGTCCATGATCTAAATGTATTGCTATTGGTATATTAGGATGTTCTTCAACTGCAGCTTGTACCATTTTCATTAAATAATTTATTCTTGCATATTTTATCGCAGATGATGATACTTGTAATATAACTGGTGCATTCTCTTCTGCAGCTGCGTCTACTATTCCCTGTATCATCTCCATATTATTAATATTAAAAGCTCCTATTGCAAAATTCTCTTTCATAGATTTTTCAAACATTTCTTTTGTTGTTACTAATGCCATTTTTATTACCTCCTAAAAATTTTTTTCTAGAGTTATTTTATTGCTAATTTTTTTTAATGTCAAGTTTAAATTTAGGATATAACCATTTTTGAGTCCTTACCCTATGTACATAGCCTATCCGTATACTATTTTATGTAAATTGTCACTTTTAATAAAACATAGAGGAAATTTAACCTCTATGTTTTATTAATCAACATTTTCATAGCTTGAGCACATCGATTCATCTTCTTTTTTAGATGAATTATTTTCTGTTGGTGTAACCATTATCGATTCTAGAATGCATTTTTTATCTTGTGTATTATTATATTTACAACTTTGTACTGTACAATGAATTTTCTGTCTATTTTCCATTTTGTTTCCTCCCCATAAACTTATTTTGAAGTGATCCTTCACTATTATTATGTAAAAAAATCTGAAAATTAATCACTAATATCCACATCTAGTGTTATATTTATTTTATAATCATTGTACTTTTCTTCAACTTCTTCATAAATATGTTTAAACAACTCTTCTCTTTCTTTAACATTAAAATCAATTATAATATCAAAACTAATGCTTTTTTCTCTCTCGTCTAAATAAAAGCCATGCATCTGTAAAATACCATCATGTGAAAATACAATATTTTTTATATCTTGCCTTACTTTTATTACATCCTCATCTTTTGTATTTATGGAATATACTCCTATTGTATGTAAAATTACTCCATATTTTTCCATCACTTTTTTTGTAATATTTCTAGAAATTTTATCTACTTCTGCAACTGTTAATGTGTCAGGAACCTCAATATGAATTGAGCCTAAGTATTGGTCTGGTCCATAATCATTTAGTATTAAATCAAAAGCTCCTTGAACATTTTCTTCTTTAGTTACTTCTTTTTTTATCTGCCTTGCTAAGTCACTTTCAACTCTAGTTCCTATCACATTATCTACAGCTTCTTTTATAAGTTCTAGCCCAGATTTTATAATTACAACAGAAAGTAATATTCCAACATAAGCTTCTAAACTTATGTTAAATATCATATAAACTATTGCCGATACTAATACTGAAATTGATAAAATTGCGTCATTAAAAGCATCTGATCCACTTGCAACTAATGAATCAGAATTTACCTCTTTTCCTTTTTTCTTAACATATATTCCTAATATAAATTTTACGATTATACCTGCTATTATTATAATAAGTGTTACTGTTGTATAATCAGGTGTTTCTGGATGAATTATCTTTTTTATTGATTCTATAAATGCAGTAGCTCCCGCATATAGCACGATTACTGATACAATTAATGATGTCATATATTCAATTCTACCATGACCATATGGATGCTCTTTGTCTGGAGCTTTACCAGCTAATTTTGTTCCAATTATTGTTATTATACTTGATAAAGCATCACTTAAATTGTTTACCGAATCTGATACTATTGCAATTGAATTTGCAAATAACCCAACTAATGCTTTAAATCCAGCTAAAACGATATTTGCAATAATACTTATAATACTTGTTCTTATTACAGTTTTTTCTCTGTGATTTTTCACATTACCACTCCCTTATATTAAATAATATGTTTAATTATTGCTTTTTTTACTGTGCATCGGTAATTTTTTAAATCATTTTGTCTAAAGTTTTCCAAGCAAGTAATGCACATTTTACTCTTGCTGGCATATTTGCTACATTCTTAAATGCAATTGCTTCTTCTAACTTCTCTAACTCTTTCTCATCAGTTGTTTCCCTTTTTATCATATCAATAAAAGTTTTGATAATTATTTTCGCTTCTTCTACAGTTTTGCCACGAAGCACATCTGCCATAATAGAAGTTGAGCTTTGAGAAATTGCACATCCAGAGCCAGTAAATGCTATATCTTCAATTATATTGTTATTCATTTTAATTTCTATTTCTATTTCATCACCACAGCTTGGATTATGACCGTGTTCACATTTATCAGCATTCTCCAGCTTGTGTTTATTATAGCTATTCATACTATGTTCCATTATTAATTCATTATATATTTCATCTAAATTTTCCAATTTCAGTTCTCCTTTTTTAGTGATGTTTTTTGGGACGTGTTGTGTCAATGGGGACGGGCTTAATTGACACGCTTGATGCCTTAGTAGAAATTTTTAAGTCACCAAAGCATTAGTGTGTCAATTAAGCCCGTCCCCATTGACACAACCCATTCCCAAAATCATCACTTCTTTATAAATTTTTCAAACATACTATAGGCTTTTTTTAAAGCCTCAACTAGCCTATCCACGTCCTCTTTATTATTATAGATATAAAAGCTTGCTCTACATGTTGCAGGAAGTTTTAAAAATCTAATTAATGGTTGTGCACAATGGTCTCCCGCACGCACTGCTATGCCTTGACTATCTAGAATTGTTGCTAAATCATGTGGATGTACTCCTTTTATATTAAAAGAAATTACTCCACAATGATTATCTTCATTTGGTGTATAGTAAGTTTCTACAAAATCAAGTTTTGCAAGTTCTTGTTTAGCATAGCCTACTACTTCTTCCTCTATTTTTGCAATTGTATCATACCCAATACTTTCAATATAATCAATTGCAGCTCCTAAACCTACAACGCCTTCTACATTTTGAGTTCCTGCTTCAAATTTATTTGGAAGTGGTGCAAAAGTAGTTTTATCTTCATACACATATTCTATCATATCTCCACCCATTAGAAATGGATTCATATCATTTAATAATCTCTTTTTACCATACAACACGCCAATTCCAAGAGGGCCAAGCATTTTATGTCCTGAAAATACTAAAAAGTCTGCATCTAAGTCTTGGACATCCACCTTCATGTGAGGAATACTTTGTGATGCGTCAACAACAACTATAGCACCTTTTTTATGAGCATATTTAATTATCTCTTTTACATTATTTATAGTTCCTAACACATTAGAAACATGTGTAATGCCAACAATTTTAGTATTGTCTGTTATTTTTGCTTTTATCTCTTCTTCAGATAATTCGTATTCATCATTTATATACATGTATTCTAGTTTGCTACCTGTTTTTTTTGTTACAAATTGCCAGGGTACTAAATTTGAATGATGCTCCATTATAGAAATTATCACAGAATCATCTTCACCTAAATTTTCTAATCCATACGAATATGCAATTAAATTTAAAGCTTCACTTGCATTTTTAGTAAAAATAATTTGTTCCGATTTTTCAGCATTTATAAACTTAGCAATCTTTTTTCTTGTATTTTCATATACATCAGTTGCTTCTATACTTAATTCATACGCTCCTCTATGAGGATTAGCATTTTTTGTTTTATAAAAATTATCAATTGCATCTATAACGCACTGAGGTCTTTGTGAAGTAGCCCCACTATCTAAGTAAGCTATGTCGATTTTTTCAAAGATTGGAAAATCTTTTTTTATTTTATCTACATTCATTTTTCAATACTCCTATTTAATTATTAACAGAAAATTATAAATATATAAATATTAGGAGACGATGCTTGATTGGAATAAGTAATAGAAATTAAACCAAACGTTTATCAATTTCTTCAATTAGCTCATTTTTCAAGTCCTCGTCTTGCAATTTTTCAAGCACACCACTAAACTTAGCCTTAACAATAAGCTTTTGAGCCTCTTTTTTAGAAATTCCTCTAGCCATTATGTAATAAAGTTTATCCTCATCAATCTTGCCAGCACTATTACTGTGATTACCTTGCACATCATCTTCACTACACAAAAGCATAGGTAAAGCCTTTGATTTAGCAGTTTTTGATAAAAGCATACAATACTCGTTTTCATTACCTATAGCTTTTTTACAGCCAGTTTTAAAATCAATTGTTCCTTTAAAATTCTTTTTTGCTGTATCTTTTAATGCTCCATAAACTTCAATATCAATATTTGCCTTTTTTCCATATACTTCAGCAATATAATTTTGGTCTAATTCTTGCGTTCCAGTTCCAATATACATAGTATTTACACTATTATTCGAAGTATTACCAATTAAATTAGAATAATAATTTGTAACAGTTCTTCTGCCTCCAAAATCAGCAATAATATACTCTAAAATTGCATTCTCTTCTGTTTTATTATTCATAGAATAATAATTTTCGCTATTTTTGTTTAATAAATTTAAAATGATAACTTTTAATTTTGAATTAGCTTTAGCAGTTACATTACATACACCATTATGAAATGCATCTACAGCATCATTTTGAGTTTTATATTTTAATATTACTGTTGCATTTGTGCCTTCTTCAGCTTTAATTGTCACATTATCTATCAATACATTTTGTTTATCATCTAGTTCAAAATCTATTACAATTGGCTCATTGACATTTTTATCTATATTTATATATAATTTTTGATTTCCATTATTTAATTGGTTTACTAATTTATTACCAATGCTAAACTTTGGTTTAAAATCATAGGTATCGTGTTCTATTTCAATTTCTGAATCAATAGTAACATTAGTAAATTCTTTTACTTCAGGCAATTCAAAATCTTCTATTTTATAATTATTAATGCCAAATGACTTAGAAGTCCTTCTAGGAGTTTCGTTTAAAGTTACTTTTTCCATTATCCTATCGCTCCTTCCAATTCAAGATTAATTAAATTATTCATTTCTGCTGCATATTCAACAGGAAGTTCTTTAGAAATTGGTGAAGCAAATCCTCTAACAATCATTGCTTTGGCTTCTTCTTCTGATAAGCCTCTAGACATTAAATAAAAAATTGCCTCATCACTTATTTTTCCAATTTTAGCTTCGTGTGAAAATTCTACATCATCTGTACCAATATTACTTACAGGTATAGTATCTGAAACAGACCAGTCATCTAACATAAGTGATTCACAAGATATATTTGATTTTGAGCCATCTGCATTTGGTGCTACAACAACATTACTTCTAAATGTTGCAATTCCACCTGATTTTGAAATTGATTTTGAGCTTACAACAGATGCAGTATTTTTGGCTCCATGCACTACTTTCAGTCCTGTATCTAGGTTTTGTCCTTCTCCTGCAAAAGAAATTCCTGTATACTCCATTTTTGCATTGTCACCTTTTAAAATACTCATTGGATATAGCATTGAAATTCTTGAACCAAATGAACCTGTTACCCATTCCATTACACCATTTTTTTCTACTATAACCTTTTTAGTATTTAAATTAAGCATATTTTTTGACCAGTTTTCAATTGTACTATAACGTAAACGTGCATTTTCTTTAACAAATAATTCAACACAACCTGCATGTAAATTTACTTTGTTATATTTGGGTGCAGAACATCCTTCAATAAAATGTAAATTTGCTCCTTCGTCTACTATTATTAATGTATGCTCAAATTGACCTGATTCTGGTGAATTAAGTCTAAAATATGATTGTAAAGGTATTTCTACGTTTACACCTTTTGGAACATATACAAAAGATCCACCAGACCATACAGCATAGTGTAGTGCTGCAAATTTATGGTCTTCAGCTGGAACACATTTCATAAAATACTTTTTTACAATATTCTCATATTTCTTTACTGCTGTTTCAAAATCTGTGTAAATAACTCCTTGTTTTAATAAATCTTCTTGTAAACTATGATACACAACCTCTGAATCATATTGTGCACCAACTCCTGCTAATGATTTTTTTTCTGCTTCTGGTATTCCTAAAGCATCAAATGTATTTTTTATTTCTTCAGGCACATCTTCCCAACTGGTGTTTAATTCTGATTTTGGTTTTACATATGTTGAGATTTCATCCATATTTAAAACTGATAAGTCAGGTCCCCAAGTTGGCATTTCAAGCTTGTTATACATTTCTAGCCCTTTTAATCTGCACTCTAGCATCCATGTTGGCTCATTTTTCATACTTGATATTTCTCTAACTATCTTTTCATCAAGGCCTTTTTGCATTTTGTAGCTATAGTTGTCCTCATTTTTTATATTATAAATACTCCTATTTATATCATCTACTTGAGTTTTAGCCATTAGCTTTCTCCTCTCTATATGCTTCATATCCTTGTTTCTCAATCTCTTGTGCTAAACTTCCATCAGCTGTTTTTATTATTTTTCCATTTACTAAAATATGAACATAATCAACATGTAAATTTTCTAAAATTTTAGTTCCGTGTGTTATTATTAAAACTCCATTATTTTCATTATGATACATATTAATTCCTTTTGAAACCGTTTTGATTGCATCAACATCAAGCCCAGAGTCTGTTTCATCAAGTATTGCAAGTTTTGGCTCTAACATAAGCATTTGCAAAATTTCATTCTTTTTCTTTTCTCCTCCTGAAAAGCCCACATTTAAATCGCGATTTGAATATTCTACGTTCATATTTAAATCTTTCATTGTCTGTTCTAGGTTTTTCTTAAATTCAAATATTCTAACTGGCTTTTCGTCTTTTGCAACTTTTGCTGATTTTATAAAATTTTGTACTGATATTCCAGGTATTTCCTCAGGTGATTGGAATGACATAAATATTCCTTTTTTTGCTCTTTCGTCTGTACGTAAATCATTTATATTTTCGTTTTCAAATATTATGTCTCCTTCTGTTCTCGTATATTCTGGGTTGTTTAAAATTACATTTGCTAGAGTGGATTTTCCTGCTCCATTTGGCCCCATTATGACATGAACTTCTCCCTTGTTTATTTGTAAGTTTAGCCCTTTTAATATTTCTTTTTCTCCTGCATTTACATGTAAATCCTTGATTTTTAATAAATTTTCCATTTTTAGTTCCTTTCTTTATAATTAAATTAGAATACAATAGTTAATATATAGGAAATTTATATATTAGCTAGTTGCATTTTTATTTTTTACGCGTATACAATTTTGGCATTGGTTGTTTCCTAAATCAAAATTACATTTTAAATCATCTAATCCTAGTACTTTTATTATATAATTTTCTAATTTTGAAACTGTTTCTTCAGATATAGCATGCTTCATTGCTATTGCTTCTTTTTCAGCAGTTTGATTATCAACATCAATTATTTGAATTAAAAATAATTTTAAAATATCTTCTCTCTTGACTGCTGATTTTGCCAACTTCTCTCCATCTTCAGTAATTTCTATATTACCATAAGCTTCATATAAAATAAGTCCTTCATCTTTTAAACATTTAAGTGCTCGATTTACACTAGGCTTACTACAATTAAGCTTTTTTGATATATCTGTAACGCGAACTTGTCCCTCACTGTTTTTCAATATATATATTGTTTTTAAATATTCTTCTAAAGAATTTGTCAGCATACATTCACCTCACATTTGTTAGCTTACCCTAACATTATAAAGGTTATACTTCAATTTGTCAAGAGGAATACAACTATTTTGGACGGGGGATGCTGTCTTTTGGGACGGGGCAAAAAAACATCACCTGCTGTCTTTTGGGACGGGGTTAAAAAACATCATCATCTCCATTAGCTATATTTATTAAAAAATGTAGACCGCGTAGGCGGAGCGAAGCGTAGTCGTCTGGAGCTTTCTCTTCACTAATATAAATTTCAATGAAAGAAAGCGACAACAAGGTCGTAATGTTTAATAAATATAACCAATGGAGATGATGATGTTTTTTAACCCCGTCCCAAAAGACAGCAGGTGATGTTTTTTTGCCCCGTCCCAAAAGACAGCAAAATGCATCATCTTTCATTGTATTTTTCTAATTCAGTTTGAAATTCTTCAAGTAATCTGGCAAGTCTACTTTGTTGTTCTATATCTTCAGCTCTTTCCTGTAAACTTGTAATTCTTCTTATATAAGCATCAGCATTTTGCATTATTTCTTCTCTATTCCTTTGTCTATAAAAGTCAATAGCTTCTCTTGATGATGCAAATCTGCTATCTCCACTTTGCCATACAAGTTCAGGCTTATCTTCAACATAGCCACGTTTAAATGCACAAGTTCTAGAAATAAGGTTTCTTCTTTCTATTTCATCTAATGTTTCTAGCATTCTAACATATGAGTCATCATGATATCTAGGTTGAACAATACGAGGTGTTAAGCCATTTTCTCTATAGTACTGTTCACGCTCATAACACGATAATAAGCTTTCATATCTATCTACCGCTAGAATCGCCACATCAATATCATATCCTCCATTTTTTTGATAATCTAGTATTGACAAATATCCATCCTTGCTTGCAAAAGTACCTTCTTGAACAACATTTACCTTTAAATCTACTCCTTTTCTCCTTAAGTGTTCATCTAATGCAGGTCTAATAAATCTTTGCAAAATTTGAAAGCTGTCATCTGGATAATGTCTCATTATCTCTGCATAATGTTCATGATAAGGTCCAATATTATCTGGATTAAATTCTACAAATGATGCTAATCTACCAGTATTTTGTCCTTGATTAATAACATATGTTTTTAACCCAGTTTTACCAGCTCCTGGCTGAGCAACAACAAATACTGAATATGGATGTTTACTTGGCTTACATGTCATAAACACACCCATTTCTGCTCTACTTAAGCTACTAATATATTCTTCTTCTGTTAAATCGTATTCTGAGCCTATTGGCATTTCTTCTTTCATACAATCCTCCATTATTTATTTTTGACTTCTTCCAAATATACTGTTAGAACTTTTTCTATTATCTGTTCATTATTATTGTATATTTCATTTTTTTCATCATATAATATTTGCATATTTTCTTTGAATTTATTAAAATCTTTTTCTTGATTATTTTTTATTGAATTTGCAATCTTTAAATTAATTATATATAATGCTAGTTCTTTTCTATTATTCATATTTCCTCCTAATAATCTCTTAATTAGTCTATTAAAGTTGTTTCTTTTAATAATAGTATATTTTCACAATTTTCGTCTATTTTTCTCAAAATTGATGGATCATCATCAATAAATATAATTTGCGAATCTTTTTGTTCTAAACTTGTAATAAATTCATATTTTAAATCAATTGCATTTTTTTCAAAATTATATTGCTCTCTAGATAATATATTTCTATTTTCTTTTTTAAAAAAAGGTGCAAACTCATCTAGCCATTTATTTTTTTGTTCAATTCCCTCTGACATTCTTGTAACTGATAAAATATGTAATTTAACATTTGGCATTTTAGAAATTTCTTCTAACTTAGAAAGAATACTAACTAGAGGTCTCTTTTTGTCATATCTTGCTGGTACCCCAACTTCATAGTCTGCAATAACTCCATCCATATCAACATACATGTCTACATTTTTATTGTCTAAATCTTTTAAAATATCAAAAATAATCATATTATATTCTCCTAACTTTTATAATATCTTTTGCTATTATAACACCTTAATTACTTTTTTGCAAATTTCGATGGATTTTTTATATTTTTTATGCTAAAATATTGTGTTGGTGGAGGTGAATTACTATATGTCATTAGATAGTAACACATTTAGAGAACGAAATAAACAACATCCTATTAGAAAAAACGCATTAGAAAATTTTAGTAAAGTTACAAATTTTTCTGTAAGCAAAGATGTAAGAAGATATATGTATCAAGTTATGGCAACAATTGGCTTAGAGCTTGAGCGAAAATTCCCAAATACAGTACATTTTGATGATAACCGGTTTTAAAATGTTCGGTCGTATAAAATCTGAAAAGAGTACATCTGAAAAAAAAGCATCGAATATACAAGATTATGATGATAAATTTCAAACTGCTATAGAAGAGCAAAAAGACATACCTACAGAAGTAAGACCTATTTTTGATTTTTATGCTTACAAATTAGTATGTCCTGAAATTACAAACTCTCATGATGTAATAAATACTGTAATTTCAGATATTTTAACTGATATTGGAAAACATTCACCCAAATATCTATCATACATAACTGAATTAAAAAGTAGTATTGATATATCGCGTTTTCCTTCATTAGAATTTATTACTAACAATTTTTCAGATAAATATCCTAATTTAAAAGATAAGTTAGCAGCTGTAATGTATACTCAAAATGAGGCAAATAAAACTCAAGAATTTTTGGATAATGCTCCTAAAGATGTATCAAATCTTACTTATTCAGAATATTATTCAAAAATAATTGAATGTTATCAACTTTTAATTAATCTTTCGTATGATGATTCTATTGAAGAATATACTCGTATTGCAAAATTAGCTAAGCAGTCTAGAGAGCAATTACATCAAATAATTGAACAAGGTAAAAGTCATCAAAAAATTGATAAACAGTTCCATAAAGAATACGGAGATACTTTAGAAAAACTATTAAAACATGTTTCAAAAAAGCGAACAAACAGGCTTGACCTAACAATTTGTGATTTGATGGTCTTCGATGTTTTAACTACTTGTGAATCATTAAAAAAGTTAGGAGTGTCTTATTCAAAGGATCCTACTAGAACTAAGAAAAAGAGGAAGCAAAATGGCTACATAGCAAATTTTTATAGTTTAGATATGCCAAATGGATTAACATCTGAAATTCAATTACAATCACTTTATAGATATGAATATGGTGAGTATGGACCTGCAGCACATCATAAAATGGAAAATGGATTAAAGAAAAGAACTTTATTTAAAAGACCTAAAAACAAAAGTAAATATGCAGATTGGGCTGAGAAGCAATTTAAAGCATTACCTAGATATTTTACCTATAGAGGTAATGGTTATGTTGAAGTACATAGCACTCTTCAAAATTTTAGAAAATATTATGACTGCAAAGATAAAAGTGAGGTTCAAACATATGTTGAATTTATTGCACAGCATGATGTTGATTTATTAGATAGCCATCTTATACAATTTTCTTTGGATGATACTTCTCCTTTAAATAAATCAACAAAAGCAAATAATTCCGCAGAAGAACGCTAAGAACAATTTTTATAAATAAATAATAACTCATATACTATATAAATATAGAATCGCATGAATGTTGAATTATAAATATATTTGGAACAAAACATAGCTGGGGTCTTCCTATTGGTCTTGTTCCGACAATATATTTATAATTCAACATTTATGCGATTCTATATTTATATAGTATATGAGTTATTATTTATTTATAAAAATTGTTCTTTGTCGTTTGCTGCTTATATTAAGTAATAGTCCTATACATACAAAGCTTGTTATTAATGAGCTTCCTCCATAACTAATAAACAAAAGCGGTATACCTGTAATTGGAAGCAATCCAATTGTCATACCTATATTTTCAGCCATATGGAAGAAGAAAATTCCAGCAATGCCTATAGCAATATATGATCCCAAATTATCATGTGCAGTTTTTGCTACATAAATTGCCTTTGTTATCAGAAATACATATAAAATAACAATTAAAGCAGCCATAATAAATCCTAATTCTTCTCCAATTGCCGCAAAAATGAAGTCTGTAGTTTTTGGATGTAAATAGCCTAATTGAGTTTGATTTCCTTGTAATAACCCCATTCCTAAAAGTTCACCTGCACCAACTGCTAATTTAGATTGAATTATATTATAGCCTGCTCCTCTTGGATCTAGCTCTGGATTTAAATATACATTTATTCTATTTTTTGCATAATCTGGTAAAACGAAATTATATATTAGCGGTACAGCGACTGCAACAAGTACTGCTACAGTAATTATATATTTTTTATCTATTCCTGCTGTAAATAATATACATAATAATGCAATAATGTATGCCATAGCAGTTCCATTGTCTGGTTCTTTAACAACTAGTCCTATCGGAATTCCAGCTATTAATAATATAAGTAATAACCATCCAAATTTATTTATTCTACTTATTCCTCTTTCTTGTATTTTCGAGATAGTAAAACTAAGAACTAATATTAAAAAAATTTTTGTAAATTCTGCTGGCTGAAATGTAAATGAACCTAAGTCAAACCAGCTTCTTGCTCCATTTACTGGCGTGGTAAATAAAACTCCCACCAGTAATGCACAAAAAAATACATACCATATCGGTGAAACTTTAGCTATTACTTCATAATCAATTATTCCTACTATTAGCATTGCTACTACACTTATTCCAAGCCATATTGCTTGTTTTTTTAATTCTGAAAATTCTGTATTATACGAAACTGTATATAATGCTATCATTCCAATTATAGTCAATGCTACTGCACAAATTAAAATTGCCCATTCTGTATTTTTTAGTCGTTGTCTTCCCATTTTTTCTCCTTTATGATTTTGGGAAACTGCCAAAATCATCTCTTTTATTATAAAATAATTTCTCTTTTTAATCTATTGCTTCTGACTTCTCCAATTCCAATAAATTTATTTGAATTATCATAAATTTTATACAAATCATCTTGCAATTCTACATTCAATTTTATTCCATTTAAAAACCTTCTTAAATCTTTGTTAGTCATTGTTATACTTTTATTTTTAGAAAAAAATTTTTTAAAAGTATAAAAATTTTTATTCATAAATTCTGTATTATGAATATTTTCTTGTAGTTGTTCTATAGTTACGGCATCTTCTATATTAAATTTTCCTACTTTGATTCTATTTAATTCCTTCATATATCCTATTGTGCCTAATTTTTTTGCAATGTCTTCACATAAACTCCTTATGTATGTTCCCTTTGAACATTCAACCTTAAATGAAATTTCATTTTCTTTTTTATTTAGTTTTAGTAATTCTATTGAATATATTTCAATTTGCCTAGGTTTTAAATCAAGTTTTTCTCCATTTCGTGCATATTCATATAGTTTTTTACCATTTACCTTTATTGCTGAATATATTGGTGGTATTTGTTCTTGTTTGCCTTGAAAATTTGATAAAACATTTATAACGTTTTTATCGGTTAATAGGTTGCTTTTAATTGATTGTTCTTCTATAATTTTACCTTCACTATCTGCAGTGTCTGTTTTTATTCCAATCTTGAGAACTACTTCATATATTTTATCGTGATTTATCAAATATTTTGAAAGTTTTGTTCCTTTTCCTATTAAAAGGGGCAATACTCCAGTTGCATTTGGATCTAATGTTCCTGTATGACCTACCCTTTCATTAAATATTTTTTTTACTTTATATACTACATCATGAGATGTGCATCCTTTTGGCTTATTTATTACTATAATTCCATCCATTTTTGTAAGCTCATTTCTTTTCATTTAACTTTTTACTAACATATTTCATAACTGAAATAACTTTTGAATAGTCCATTCTTTTAGGTCCAATTATTCCTATTGTACCTAAATCTTTGTCTCCCACTTTATGTTTAAAAGTAACTATACTAAAATCTTTTAGCTCGTCTTTTTCGTTTTCATCTCCAATATATACATTTATATCTTGAGCAAAGCCTGAATTTAGCATATCTGACACAAGCTCTTTTGTATCAAGTATATTGATAAAATTTTTAGCAACCTCTAGGCTATTAAATTCTGGCAATTCAAAAGCTTTATTTGCTCCTTCTAGATATATTGTGTCATCTTCTGCAATAACTTTTTTTAGCTGTTCTATTATTGGTTTTATAACTTTTACACTATATGTCATTTCATCAAATAAGTATTCTTCTAATGGTCTATCTATTTTTTCAATTGGCTCACCTTTTAATTTATTATTAAACATATAGTTTAGTGTTTCAACTTGTTTGTCTGTAATGTCTTCATCAAATTTAATTATTGTTTCTTTTACCATTCCTGTGTCTGTTAATATCACAGCCATAAGCATTCTATTGCCTAATAGAATAAATTTTATTTCTTTTATAATTTGATAATTTACATTTGGTCCAATTGATACTGTTGTATAGTGTGTTACTTCTGATATTGTACTTGTTGCAATTTTAGTTAAATCTTCTATTTCATTTACTTTTGTTTCTAGTTTTGAACTTATATATTTGATTTCTTCTAAGCTAATGTCATCATCTTTAACTAATTCATTTACATATAGTCTATATCCTTTTTCTGATGGTATTCTTCCTGATGATGTATGTGTTTTTTCAAGTAAACCTTCTTTTTCTAAACTTGCCATTTCATTTCTTATTGTTGCACTACTATAGTTTAGGCCATAGTTTTCTACAATAGCCTTTGAACTTACTGGCTCTGCTGTATTTATGTATTCTTCTATTATAGCTTGTAATACTTTTTTCTTTCTGTCGTCTATCAATATTAACACCACCTATTTTTATATATAGTTTTTATTTATTTTATATTATTTTCTTTATAATATCAATAATATTAAATAAAAAAATAGTAATACTGTATTTTTATCACTTTCGTCAAGTTAAATAAATTTTATCCAAACCTGGTTTGCCAAGTCTAGTCCTCTATTTGTTAATTTTATTATGTCACCATCAATGCTTATAAGTTTAGCATTTACCAATTCGTTCAACTCTTTGTTAAATATATAAATAGGATTTTCTTCAAATTTATTTTTGAAATCTTTTACGTTAATTCCTTCAGTCATTCTTAACCCTAATATCATAAATTCTTTTTGTTTATCTATTTCATCTTGTTGCTCTTCAATTATTTTATTTTCTTCAAATCTTTCTACTTCAATATTTTTAATATATTTTTTTATATTTTCAATATTAGAATAACGTTCACTATCAATATAAGAAGAAGCATTTAAACCAATACCAATATATTCTTTTTGCTTCCAGCAATTTACATTATGTTTTGATTCATACCCTGACTTTGCAAAATTAGAAATTTCATAATGCCTATAACCATTTAATTCTAGAGTGTTTTTAACAAACCAATACATTTGCCTTTCTTGTTCTTCATCAGGTAAAGTAACTTGTTTTTTTTCTACTAAATCATATAATTTTGTATTCTCTTCTAATATTAAAGAATATACTGAAATATGTTCAATGTTTAGATTAATCAATTTATTTAAACTTAGTTTTAAGTCTTGGATGGTCTGTTTTGGCAAACCTAGCATTAAATCTACATTTATATTATTGAATCCAACATCTCTTGCCATACTATATGTATCTAAAAATTGCTCATATGTATGTATTCTTCCTATGGCTTTTAACAATTCATTATTGCAACTTTGCAATCCTATACTTAATCTATTTATTCCCGCTTCTTTATATTCTATAAGTTTTTGTTTTGTTACAGTTCCTGGATTAACTTCAATTGTAATTTCAGCATTATCTAATTTGACATTCTTGCTTTTTATTATTTGTAGTATTTCTTTTATATACTTGCTATCTATATAAGATGGTGTTCCACCACCTATATAAACAGTTGTTATGTTATATCTTCCATTAACTTCTTCAAGTTTGTGTTTTAATTCCTTTTTCAAGCAATGCACATACTTTTCTTGCATCTGCTTAATCCCTGCAAATGAAACAAAATCACAATAGTAGCATTTGCTCTTACAAAAAGGAATATGTATATATATTCCTAATTCTCTTGTGATATTTCTATTATCTTCTTTAATCTGTAATTCACCCCTGACTTTCCTATAGGATTTTTCAAGTAATTTCCAAGTTCTGATAAAGGCTCATTTGGATGCTCTAGCCTAATCTCTGCTATTTCTTTTAATGAATCTTCTAATTTATCAAATTTTTTTGCTTTTTTAAGCTTTTGTATTGCATTTATTTGTTCTACTGCTGCATTTATAGTTTTGTTCATGTTTGCAGTTTCACAATTTACTAATCTGTTTACTTTATTATTCATTTGTCTTACTACTCTAACTTCTTCAAATTTCAGTACTGCTTGATTTGCACCTATAAAAGCTAAAAATTTAGATATTTCTTCTCCATCTTTTATGTATACAGGATATGAATTTTTGCCATCTAGCGTTTTAACAATTATTCCATTTTCAAATAATTTGTTTGAAATAATTTCACGATTTTCTTTAGTTGATAATGAAATTTCTAAATGATATTTTGCTTTAGGATTATTAATAGATCCAGACCCTAAAAAAGCTCCCCTAATTAAAGCTTTAAAATAGTTTTCTTTAAATTCTTTTGTTTTTAGATTTATACAGTCTTTATTTATAATTAGTAGTTTTTCAAATTTTTCAATTTCTTTTTCTTCAAATGTTATAACAAATAATTTTCCTTGTAAATTAATTTGATAATCTAATATTTGCATATTGTTTAGTAATTTTGAAAACCTATTAATATTATATTCACTTTCTGTAGCATACTTTATTTCTTGGTTTACTATGCTTGTGTTACTGCTAATTAAGTATCCAATAAATTCTGCTTGTACTTGTTCTTTATTAGCTAAATTATTAGTTTTACTTAATTCTTCTTTTGTTTCTGTTGAGAAAGACATATTAATCACCTACTCTTGTTACTATTATTCTATCATTGTCATATAAATCTTTTTTACAATATGTTTTACTATACCTTTTTTCATATTCTAGTATATCCATAACAAACTCTCTTTGGTCATAACCAATTTCCATGCATAAATATCCATTATATTTTAAATAATCATATGCTTTACCTGAAATTTTTCTGTAAAAGTCATATCCATCAATTCCACCATCTAATGCTATTTTGGGTTCATTTTGAACTTCCTTTTGTAATTTTTTTATATCTACTGTTCTTATGTATGGCGGATTTGTTACTATTATATCAAATTTCATTTTTGGAATATTTTCAAATAAATCTGATTCAATAAATTGTATTCTATCGTATACATCATTATTTTGTGCATTTTTTTTTGCTATTTTTAATGCTTTTTTGCTAATATCTGATGCATATAAAATTGCATTTTTTGCATATTTTGCAATCGAGATTGCTATTGCTCCACTGCCTGTACATAAATCTAATATGCGTGGTCTTGTTAGTCTTTTGGTAATGCTTAAGACTTCTTCAACTAGTATTTCTGTATCTGGTCTTGGTATAAGTACGTCTTCATTAACATAGAAATTTAACTTCATAAATTCTTGTGCTTGGGTAATGTGTTGTATTGGTACACCTGAAATTAGCTTTTCTACATTTTTCATGTATTCTTTTTCTTGCTCTTTTGTTATTTCTTTTTGATCATATATTATTAAGTATTCTCTTGGCTTGTTTATTGTGTATTGCATTAGCATTCTTGCTTTTAATATTGGCTTTTCTATTTTTGCACTTTTTAATTTGTATACTGCTCTATTTAGTAAATCTTTTAGCTTCACATTCCCACTTCCTTAGCAAAAATTATACCCCACTGGGCCGTAAGACTAGTTGAATTTTTAAGGACCTGCTCCTAAAAACAGGTGGGTGCCTACCTAAATATTCCTGGGCTTCTTACTGTACTGTAAGCTTGCACGCCATATTTGAGAGTTCGGCCCCTCTTAATGTGTGTTGGTTCTAAAAATTCCGTCTTTACAAACTTTGTAGGGTATATAAAAAACATATTTAATTGTTATATTAATAATAGCACATTAGTATTATTTTTGCAAGCGTTTTTATAAAATATTTTTAATCGTCATATTGAGTATAATCAATTTCGTCCTCTTCATCTTTTATATCATCAATTTCATCATATTCAAATTCATCTGCATCATCTTTTTTACGATTTTCAATTTTATGCTTTTTTTCTTGTTTGGCTTGTTTCTTTTTCTTTTCTTTTTGTTTTTCTTCTTCTTTTTTTACATTTTTTTGAATCTCTTTAACTATTTTTTGTGCATCTTCTCTTTTATTTTGTATACATTTACTCATTGTATTGCTAGCCTTTTCTATCATTTCAGGCACATAGTCTAAAAGCTTGTCTATACTTGATGAATATTCTACTGGTAACAATTTTACATTATTGGATTGTACTACTAAAAATGCAATAGGATTTATTGAAACTCCTGCACCTGATCCACCGCCAAATGGTAATCTGTATTGAATAGCCTCTTCCTTATCCTTTTTAGTATATTCATCTAATGTTTCTCCTTTAAATTCACTTCCTCCTGCCGCAAAGCCAAAAGATACTTTTGATATAGGAATTATAATTACATTGTTTGCTGTTTCAATAGGTTCACCTATTATGGTATTTACATCAATCATATCTTGTATACTATTCATAGCTGTAACCATAAGCCCTTCTATTGGATGTTCTGACATTTTTATCATCTCTCCTTTTCTTATTTAAGATATATATTATATAAATAATATGTATCATTTTCATCTCAATTATACAGTTAAGTTTCAATTTTAATAAGTTTTTGTTATATACTGGATGTATAATAAATTTATTATCTTTAAATTTTTTCAATGTGTCTTTTAACATAATTCCTAGTATACTTGATAATAGTGCTACTAAATATGATGTAATTACTACATCTTCTAATCCTATATTAATAAATAAATTTATATATTTTATTTTAGGTCTAAATCTATTTATTTTTTTTATTTGCTCTTTATCTATTTTTTCAAATTTAAATCTTTTAATATTAACTTTCTTTATCTTTTCTTTTATTCTTAATTTTGCTAATTTATCTTTAGTGATATCAATTTTAATTATAGGTATTAATTTTAAAACATATAAAATTATAGATATTTTATATGTATCAGCTATTAAATTTTCTTTTAGGTTTTCTGTTGATAAATTAAGATTCTTAATTTCAACTTTTAAATTAGAAAAAAGCAATATTACCACCAGTATTGCTAAAATTATCAAAATATAAAAAAACAATACTATCACCTCTATGTAAGGATCTAGTATTATTTTTTCCATTTATTTCTTTTTTAATCACTATATCTATGCAGATTTTTCTTTTCGTGCTCTTTCAACTGTTATATCTCCAAATGTTTCTTTTTGAACTGTTGCAACTTTATTTCTTCTTGATAATTCAAGCAGTCCTGAAAATGCAGTTACTACCTCTTGTTTATTATGTTTTTTTATTGAGAAAAGTTTGTTAAATACAAATTTTTTATTTTTTACTAATACTTTAAACATTTCTCTTACTTTACTTGCTACTGAATATGTTTCTGTTATAGCTATTTTTTCAATGTTTTTTGCATTTTGATTTACTTTTTCTTGTGAAATTTCCCATATTTTTTTATATGTGTTTGGTATTATATCTTTTTCATATTCTTCTTCTAATTTTCTTCTTGGTAGTTCTATATTTTCTGGTAATTTGTAATATCTATTAGAATATTTTTCGAAATTGGTTTTTAATATTTTACTTGCTTCTTTATATTGTTTATATGCAATTATTCTTTTAATTAGCTCTTCTTCTGTAATTTCATCTGTTTCTTCTTCTTGTTTTGGAAGAAGATTTTTAGATTTTAAAAATAATAATGTTGAGGCCATAACTAAAAATTCACTTGCTATTTCTAAATTTAGTTTTTCCATTTCATTTAAAAACTCGATATATTGATCTGTTATATCATTTAAATTAATATCATAAATGTCTAATTTGTTTTTATCTATTAAATGACATAATAAGTCAAGTGGTCCTTCAAAATTATCTATTTTTATTGCATATTTATTTGTTTCTAATGTTAATATGTTTTGCATCTTTTTTCTCCATATATCTCTTATTTTATCTCATCTATTGCATTTTTTATGCTTTCTAATCTGTAACCTTTTTTGTATAGAAAATTTTTTATTTCATCTTCTTCCATAGATGTGCTTTTTTTTATTGCTATATGTGTTGCAGAGTTTTGCTCATATTCTTCTAATTCATCACTATGACTATACATATAGTCTTCTATTAAGTTTGTATTTATTCCTTTAGACATCAATTTATATTTTACTTCTTTTAATGATAGATTCTTAAGGCTTATAAATTCGTTTATAAGCCTTTCAATATAATCTCTATCATTTATATATCCTGCTTCTTTTAGATATTCTATAATGTCCTCTAGTAAACTTTCTTCTATTGTTTTTGAAAATTTATTCCTTACTTCATACTCACTGCGTTTTTTGAACATTATATATTTTAGTACTCGTGTTTTTTCTTTGTCAAATTCTTCTAAAGTATACATTATTCTTCCTCTTCATCTTCATTTCTGTCTGTTTCTTCACCTAAGCTTTGTTCAAATGCTTTTGCAAAATTGTCTCTGACCTTTTTTTCAACTTCTTCTAGAACTTCAGGATTTTGTTGTAAATATTTTTTAACATTTTCTCTTCCCTGTCCAATTCTATTTCCATCATAGCTAAACCATGAACCACTCTTTTCAATGATATCAAGATTTACAGCCATATCTAATATATTTCCTGCTTTAGATATTCCTTCGCCATATACTACATCAAATTCTGCTTCTCTAAATGGTGGAGCAACTTTGTTTTTTACTACTTTAACTCTAACCCTGCTTCCTTTAAATTCTCCATCTTGTTTTATATTTTCAATTTTTCTTATATCAAGTCTTACAGATGCATAGAATTTTAGTGCTCTACCTCCTGTTGTTGTTTCAGGATTTCCAAACATTACTCCTATTTTTTCTCTTAATTGATTTATAAATATTATAACAGTTTTTGATTTATTTATTGCTCCAGCTAATTTTCTTAATGCTTGAGACATAAGTCTTGCTTGAAGTCCCATATGAGAATCTCCCATATCTCCATCAATTTCTGCCTTTGGAACTAAAGCCGCAACTGAGTCTACAACAATTACATCTAATGCTCCACTTCTTACTAATGCTTCTGTTATTTCTAATGCTTGTTCTCCTGTATCTGGTTGTGAAACTATTAATTCATCTATATTTACTCCTAATTTTTTTGCATATACTGGATCTAGTGCGTGTTCTGCATCAATGAAGGCTGCATCTCCACCCATTTTTTGTGCTTCTGCAACAATATGTAATGCTAATGTTGTTTTTCCTGAAGATTCTGGTCCAAAAACTTCTATTATTCTTCCTCTTGGAACTCCTCCTATACCTAGTGCAATGTCTAAGCTTAAGGCTCCTGTTGGTATAGCCTCAACTTCCATTGCTTTAAATTCTCCTAATTTCATTACTGAGCCTTTTCCAAATTGTTTTTCAATTTGTCCCATTGCTACTTCTAATGCTTTTCTTTTTTCTGTATTTTCTTCCATAAATATTCCTCCTAAATTCATTAAACTTTTGTTTGGTAAATTTATTATACACCAAATTTTTGTTTTGTCAACACTTTTTTTAATTTTTTTATTTATACCAATTCTCTATATTATAAAACGGATTAAACCAGTTTGGACTTACTTCTCCTGCTAAGCTCGTATTATATAAAACAACATTTTTACTAAAATATAAGCTTATATAAGGTACTTCTGTTTTATAAATTTCTTTTAATCTTTTGTAATTTTCTTTTAAAACATTTTCATCAGTTGAATTACTTACTGTTTTCATTATTTCTGTCACTTCATTATTAGCATAATTTGCTAAATTATCATCTCCAAAATAAGTTGATAAATCAGGACTTGCAGATACATCTGAAGTAACTAGCACCATATCATAATCTTTTGCACTTAATTTTGCATTAAAACTATTATCATTTACAGATATCACATCAATTTCTATTCCTGCCTGTGCCAATTGTGCTTGTATAACATTTGCAATATTTACTCTATTGGTATCACTTGATTTTACTAATAAATTTAAAGATAGTTTTTGTGTTCTATAATTAACAGTAGTTTGCCAAATTCCTCTCCTTAAAGTCCATCCTGAATCTTCTAATAATTTATTTGATAATTCAATATTATATGTTGGATTTTGGTTTTCCGTATAATCAAGCCAATTTCCATATCCTAAAGGAAAATCTGCTACATAGTATTTTCCTGCATAAGCATTTGCAACTATATTGTTTTTATCAATTGCAGCTAGAATTGCTTGCCTAACTTCTAAGTTTGCAAGTAATGGGTTTTGTGTATTTAGTGCTATAAAGCCATGTTCTCTTGCTTCATATTCTTTTGTGCTATACCCAAGTGTTCCAATGTAATCTGTATAATTTAGGTTTGCTGTATTAACAAAATCTATATTTCCCATTTTAAATGTGTTGTAAACTGCTGCCATTGATGTGTTTGTATTTACAATAATTTTTTCTATAACAGCGTTTTTTTCTTTTTTATTCCACCATTCATTATTTTTTTCTAATTCAAAATTGCTGTCATTTAGGCTTGATATTTTAAACATTCCTGTACCTATTGGATTTTTGTTTTTTTCTGTTTGTGTGAAATTCTCTCCCTCATAATATGCTTTTGAAAGTATAGGAAATGATAAATTATATTCAAAGAATGGAATTTCTCTGTCTAGCTTTATTCTTACAGTATAATCATCTACAACATCAACACCTATAACATATTGAACATTGTATGAATAAATAGAATCTATTTCTTTAAGTCGGTCTATAGTAAAACGGACATCTCCACCATTAAATGATTCACCATTTGACCATTTTACATTTTCTCTTAGTTTTACTATATATGAGTTTTCATCAGACTTTGCCCATTCTGTAGCCAAGCATGGTTCTGCTTTATAGTCTTGTGTAATATTGACTAATGGCTCATAAATTAATTTTCCAACTTCTTGAACATTTTTGTTTTTGCTTAGTATTGGATTCATTGTATCAAGATTTGCTACAGCTAATTTTATTTCTTTGGTTATATCTTTAGATAAACCATTTCCATCACTACCATTTGTTCCTTTTTTATTCGCATTTTCACTATTTACTTTATATATGGCAAATATTAAAAGAATTGCTATAATTACCAAAAATACATATTTTATAACATTACTTTTCATACTTCACTCCCACTTATGTAATAATATACGAAAGTTTTAAAAAATGCAATATATATTTTAAAAAAATAGGGCAAGTTTAAAGCTTGCCCCTGTATATAAAAATTATTTTCTAGATTCAATTATAAGTTTTATACCTGTTCTATCTTCCCCCTCTACTTCAACCTCTGCAAATGCAGGTATACAAACTAAATCTACCCCTGCTGGTGCGACAAAACCTCTTGCTATTGCTACTGCCTTTACTGCTTGGTTTATAGCTCCTGCTCCAATTGCTTGCATTTCCGCTTTTTGTGTTTCTTTGACTAATCCTGCTATAGCTCCCGCTACAGAATTTGGATTTGATTTTGATGAAATTTTTAAAATTTCCATTTTTTTGCCTCCTATAATTTATTTTTTGTTGCAACTTTTACATTGTGTATTTTACAATATATGGAATTGTTTGTCTAGTACTTTTTGGAAATTTTTTCAAATTTTCATCGCAAAAAGCCAAAAATCAAGACATTTTATTACTTTAATTTTAAAAATTATTCAAATTGCAAAAAAATATTCCAATTTACAAATGTAATTATCTTGCCCTGCATAACGTGGTTAACATACAATTATTCGAATTATCCCCATTCTAATGTTTTCTAAGTGTATTAATAATAAAAATTCATTAAACTCCCGCTTGATTGGAATGAGTACTAGAAATTGTTAAGCAAAAGAATGAGGGATGTTCACGTCGAACGAGTTTAACGAGTGAGGACTAAGTGAAAGAGGCTCATTCTTTTGCTTTACAATTTCTTTCGAATGTAATGAACAAGGGAGTTTTAATGAATTTTTATTATTAATTACACAAAGAAAACATTGAACGGTCCCCCAATTCATTCGAATAATTTGTATTGTTAACCACTTGCGCGGGCTTTAAATAATAAAATGTAAATTGGAATATTTTTTGCATTTGTTAATTTTTCAAAAAAATTCTCTCAATGTTTGTAACTTTGGCTTTTTGCTCGTCAACTTCAAAAATGCACCCATTAAGTATGCACTCACCTTCAGCAATTTTATAACGCTCAGGTAAAGTTGTTTCAAACCTCTTAATCGAAGCAGAAACATCCATACCAATAACAGAATTTTTAGGACCTGTCATTCCAATATCACTAATATAGCCTGTACCGATTTGGTAGAATCTGTTCATCTGCTGTTTGAACATGTGTATGAGTTCCAAACACAGCAGTAACCTTACCATCTAAATACCTACCTAAAGCTATTTTTTCAGCTGTAGCTTCAGCATGAAAATCTATAAAAATATAATCTACAGCTTGATTAATTTTTTCAATAATCCTTTTAGCTAGTTGAAAAGGATTTTCAGATAATACATTCATATCTACTCTACCTATTAAATTTATAACAGCAATTTTCTTTCCATTGCACTCAAATATATTATATCCCTTTCCTGGAAGTCCTTTTGAATAATTAGCAGGTCTTATAATTTGATTATCATTAATGAAGCCAAATACATCTTTTTTAGCCCATGTATGATTCCCCAATGTTACAACATTAGCTCCTGCTTTTAGCATTCCTTTAAAATTATTTTTATTAATTCCCATTCCTCCTGCCGCATTCTCTCCATTTACAATCACAAAATCTATGTGTTTTTCCTCTTTTATTCTAGGTAATTCCAGCTCTAATTTTTTTACTCCTGATTCTCCTACAATATCTCCTATTGCTAAAACTTTCATATTTGTCCCTCTTTTCTATAATAAACTACACATATAATACTATACAATTTTATAATAATCAATAACATAAATTGAATTTAAAAACATTTTATACTATAATAAAATTAGCTTTTATGCTGTATGTATTTATTTTTTCATTAGATTGGAGTTTTTATGCTTAAATTTCTGAAAACATATGACACTGGTGTACACAGAACAAATCTTAGGGCAATTATAGCCGTAAACTATTACTACGAGACATTAACAGATGTGGTTTATATGCAAGGAGAGTATGAGGGTAATTTTGTTCATACAGTTTCCCTTACTCCTTTAATCAAGCCTGATGGCACTTATTTTACTTATTCGGAGTGGTGTGCATCAGGAGAAAATGAATGCTCTCAAGATATCCTCAGAGGTGAACTTCACTAATTAAAACAAGAAATAAATACAAAAGCGTGCCCTTGTTTGGGACACGCTTCTTTTTATTTAGCATAATCAACAACTCTTGTTTCTCTAATAATATTTACTTTAATTTGACCTGGATAATCCATTTCATTTTCTACCTTTTGTGCAACTTCTCTTGCTAATACTGTCATTTCATCATCTGAAATTTTATCTGGTTTTACTATAATTCTTACTTCACGACCAGCTTGAATAGCAAAAGATTTTTCAACGCCATCAAATGAATCTGCTATTGCCTCTAAGCTTTCTAATCTTTTTATGTATGCTTCTAATGTTTCACGTCTTGCTCCTGGTCTTGATGCTGAAATAGCATCTGCGGCTTGAACTAAAACGGCTTCCATTGTTTGTGGTTCTACATCTCCATGATGAGCCTCAACCGCATTAATAACAAGTGGATTTTCTTTGTATTTTTTAAGAATTTCTACTCCTATTTCAACATGAGTTCCCTCCATATCGTGGTCAAGAGCTTTTCCTAAATCATGTAATAGTCCTGCTCTTCTAGCACGTTTTGCATCTAAGCCAAGTTCTTCTGCCATAATTCTAGCTAAATTTGAAACCTCTATAGAATGGTTTAGAACATTTTGTCCATAGCTTGTCCTATATTTTAGTTTTCCAATTAATTTAACTATGTCAGGATGTAATCCATTAACTCCTGTTTCTAAAACAGCTCTTTCACCTTCTTCTTTGATTGTTTGTTCAAGCTCTTCTTTAGCTTTTTCAACCATTTCTTCAATTTTTGATGGATGTATTCTTCCATCATCAATTAATTTTTCTAAAGCTATTCTTGCAACTTCTCTTCTTAATGGGTCAAATCCAGATAAGATTACAGCTTCAGGTGTATCATCTATTATTAAATCAATTCCTGTAAGAGTTTCTAATGCTCTAATATTTCTACCTTCTCTACCAATAATTCTACCCTTCATATCATCACTAGGAAGTGCTACTATTGATACTGTAGTTTCTTGAGAGTGGTCTGCTGCACATTTTGAAATTGCATAGCTAATAATTTCTTTTGCATTTTTATTAGCTTCTTCTTTTGCCTTCTGTGCTTGCTCTCTAATTATTGCTGCCTTTTCAGCAGTTATTTCTTTTTCAACTTCATTTAGAAGTTGAGTTTTTGCCTCATCTCTTGTAAGGCCAGCTATTTGCTGAAGTTTTGCAACTTGCTCTTGATGTACTTCTTCTAATTTGTCTCTTTGCTTTTCTAGGTCTAGGAATTGTTGCTCTAGCTCCTTTTCTCTGTTTTCGAATTTTTCAGAACGTTTTTCTAAATTCTCTTCTTTCTGAATAACTCTTGATTCTTGTTTTTGAATTTCGCCTCTTCTTTCTTTAATCTCTTGATCTAACTCTTTACGGCTTGCCATTATTTCTTCTTTTGCTTTAAAAATTTCTTCTTTTTTCATATTTTCAGCTTCAACTTTGGCCATGTCTACTAATCTTTTTGCTTCTTGCTCTGCACCTTCAATTTTAGATTCTGCAATTTTTTTTCTAAGTACCATTCCTATAGCTATACCAATTGCAATTGAGATTAAGAAAGTCGCTACTATGATTAATGAATTCATAATCATACACCTCTTTCTTATTAAATTTTCAATGTTCGAATAAATATATAAATAAAAATCATTATTAATAAAAATATATTTTTCTTCCTATTCTATTTTATCGTTATTATTGTAAACTGTCAAGAGAAATTTTTTAAAAAATTAAGAAAAGCAATTATCTTAATGTTAGAAAGTCTAATATATAGAAATAAAATTTTATATTTTAGACTTTTTTTATTTTACTATCTTCTTAATTTTCTTAACGCTTCCTTGTCTTGCTTTGTTACTCTATAAGATTCTCGTATTTTTTGAATAGACTTATTATGTGTAAAATCATCAAGATTGTTATTACATAAGTAATCATACGTTTTTTTAGGAAATTTTATATAACATACTGAAATTGCCCATGCTACTGCCATTTTTACATAATACCCATCATGTTCGATTTGATTTAATATTTGAAGAATTTGATCTATATATTGGTCAGTTATATAGTAATCGAGTAACATTACTATTCCAAATCTTAATTCAAATTCTTTTTCAGATTTTAAATATTTTTGAACAAAATCCCACATTTCTTTTGGATATTTTTTTGTTATTTTTAGTCCTGCAACAAATGTATCGCAAACTGCCCAACTATCAATTTTAGGTATATAATCTTTAATGTAATCTTGTATAATAGCTATATTTTCTTTTGTATTAAATCCGATTAACATACCTTGTATAACTTTTTCTTCGTAAAAAACTGGTTTAAAATTTAAATATTCTTTCCAATTTTCATTTATATACATTTTTTTCGCATAGTTGCGGAGTATTGGCACTTTAACCCCCATTATATTATCAGTATTTGGGCATAAAGAACTATGAAATTTTTTGTATTTTTCATCTGCTAAACTTAGTATTTCTTTTTGAATTTCCCTTTGCTTCATTTATCTCACCTAACTTTTTCTAAATTATATAGAGTATTCAAAGTGTAAATATACTTTTTATGTTACTATTTAGACTAAGCTTTTATAGAGTAGCCTAAATGTTGATATATAAATATATTGAAATAACAAGACCCGTAGGTAGACCCCAGCTATGTTTTGTTCAAAATATATTTATATATCAACATTTAGTCGGAAATAATTATAGTCTAGTCTGAACAGTAACCTTTTTATTTATTATATTTTATCATATTATAAAAATCAACTACACAAATAGCAAAATTTATGGTAAAATATACATATGAAAATATTAGATTTAAAAGGAAATGAAAATTTAACTAAATTAAAAGAACCTGCAAATGTAATAAAAAATGGCGGATTAGTCCTATTCCCAACAGAAACAGTATATGGCTTAGGTGCAAATGGTTTAGATGAAAATGCAGTAAAAAAAATATTTGTTGCCAAAGGAAGAAAGCAAGATAATCCTTTGATTTTACATATTTCAAGTATAAATATGTTAAATCAAATAGTATTTAAATTAAATGAAGTTGAAAAAAAATTAATTAATGCTTTTTGGCCAGGTCCTTTTACGATAATACTAAATCATACTGATATTGTACCAAATTCTGTTACTGGTGGTTTAGATACAGTAGGTGTGCGTATGCCAAGTGGTAAAATAGCAAGAGCTCTTATAGAGTATTCCGGAGTTCCTATTGCGGCCCCTAGTGCAAATATTTCAGGAAAGCCAAGTGGAACTAATTTAGATGATATTTTTGATGAATTAAAAGATAAAGTTGATTATATAATTGATGGAGGTCATTGCGACGTAGGTTTAGAATCAACTGTTGTAAGAGTTATTGATAATATACCTCACATTTTAAGACCTGGAAAAGTCACACCTGAACAAATAAAAGAAGTTGCCGGTAATGTAATAATTGATAGTCATATTTTACATCAATTAGATTCTCAAGATAAGCCTTTATCTCCTGGTATGAAATATCGTCATTATGCTCCAAATACGAAATGCGTATTGGTTTATAGTAAAGATAATAATAAATTAGTAGAAAAAATAAATGAACTTTCAAAAGGCTTTAATAAACCATTAGTTATTTGTTGTAATGATAATGTGAAATTCTATAATGATAAATTGAATATTAATATTGGATTTAAAAATAATTTAGAAGAAATTTCTAAGAATATTTTTTCTGCTCTTAGAAAGGTTGACAAATTTGAGCCTGACATTGTTTTTATTGAGGGCGTTGAAGCTACTGGTTTAGGACTTGCTATTATGAATAGATTAATTCGTGCTTGCGAATATAATTATGTAGAAGTATAAAACGTGCAGTCAATGGGGACGGGCTTAAAGAAGATGTCAATGGGGACGGGCTTAAATAAAAACGTGTCAATGGGGACGGGCTTAAATGACACACATCAAAGATGTGTGTCATTTAAGCCCGTCCCCATTGA